>NZ_JARWRU010000991.1 GCF_029867845.1 Nocardia farcinica
ATGTCGAATATGGCCGCTACCAGCACCAGGACCCTGCGACTGCTGTCGCTCCTGCAGACCCACAAGTACTGGCCGGGCGACGAACTCGCCGACCGGCTCGGTGTATCCGCCCGCACGCTGCGCCGCGACGTGGAGCGCCTGCGCGATCTCGGCTATCCGGTCGAGGCGCAGCGCGGCGTCGACGGCGGATATCAGCTCGCCCCCGGCGCGGCGCTGCCGCCGCTGATGATCGACGACGACGAGGCGGTCGCCCTCGTGGTCGGCATGCAGGCGGCCGTGCACGGCGGCGTCGACGGCATCGGCGAGTCCGCGGTGCGGGTGCTGGCCAAGGTGATCCACGTGCTGCCGCCGCGATTACGCAAGCGCGTGGACGCCCTGCGCGCCATGACCGTCCCGGCGGCATGGGGTCCGGCGGGGCAGCAGCCGCTCGACCCCGTGGTGCTCACCACGCTGGCGCTGGCCTGCCGCGACAGCGAGCGGCTGCGTTTCGGTTACACCGCCGCCGACGGCAGGACCAGCGAGCGGCACACCGAGCCGCACCGGCTGGTCGCGCTCGGGCGGCGCTGGTACCTGGTGGCCTACGACCTCGACCGGCACGACTGGCGCAGCTTCCGCGTGGACCGGCTGACGGATCCGCGCACCGACGGGGCCCGCTTCCGGCCGCGCGAGCTGCCCGCCGCCGACGCCGCGGAATTCGTCCGCGCCGGCGTCGAGCAGGCGCCGCGCCCGTACGCGATCGAGGTGGTGGTGCGCGCGCCCGAGGACCAGGTGCGCGAACGCATCGGCCGCTGGAGCGTCGTGGAGGCGATCGACGCGCACAGCTGCCGGGTGCGCATGTCCGCCGACTCGCTGGAGTGGCCCATCATGGGCCTGGGCATGCTCGACGCCGACTTCACCGTCGTGCGGCCCGAGATCCTGCGGGAGCGGTTGCGCACCCTGGCCGAGCGGTACACCCGCGCCGGAGACGGTGGTGGAACTATCCGGCCGCCCCGCGGGTTGTACCGGGTGCGCGATCAGCCGATCGCGTCGAACGCACGTAAGGCGCGAGGAGGAAATGTGACCGGCACGCGAAGGGCGATCCTGGCCGGCGGCTGTTTCTGGGGCATGCAGGATCTGATCCGCAAGCAGCCCGGTGTGGTGTCGACCCGCGTCGGCTACACCGGCGGCCGAAACGACCATCCGACCTACCGCGACCACCCAGGCCACGCCGAGGCGGTCGAGATCGAATACGACCCCGAGCGCACCGACTACCGGGCGCTGCTCGAGTTCTTCTTCCAGATCCACGACCCGACCACCAAGGACCGGCAGGGCAACGACATCGGCACCAGCTACCGTTCGGCCATCTTCTACCTCGACGACGAGCAGCGGGCGATAGCCCAGGAGACCATCGCCGACGTGGAGGCCTCCGGGCTGTGGCCGGGACCGGTCGTCACCGAGGTGACCCCGGCGAGCGAGTTCTGGGAGGCCGAGCCCGAGCACCAGGACTACCTGCTGCGCTACCCCGACGGCTACACCTGCCACTACCCGCGTCCCGGCTGGAAGCTGCCGAGGCGCCAGGACACCGCGAACGCCTGAGCCTGCGCGCGACCCGGGGCCGGGGCGCGGCCCACTCGGATCAGCCGATTCTGAGTTCCGTGCCGCGCAGCGGATTGGCCACCGGCGACTTCACCGTCGCGGGCAGGTTCACCACCATCCGCACCCGGGTGCCGCGCTCGGAGTGGTCGATCTCGAGTTCGTCGGTCAGCGCCCGCATCATGTCGATGCCGCGGCCACGGTTGCCGGGATCGGCCGCCCTCGGCCGCCACACGCCCGTGTCGACGACCTCGATGACCAGCTTCTCCGCGCCCGTCGGCACACCGGGCGGGCGCTCGATGAAGGCGCTCAACCGGACCAGGGGCGACTCGCCGCCGTCTCGGTAGGCGTGCTCGACGCTGTTGGTCGAGGCCTCGTTGGCGGCGGCGATCAGGTCGGTGGCCAGCTCGTGCGGCACGGCCGCCGCCGCGAGCCAGCTGCGCAGGGTGCGGCGCAGACCCGACAACAGCGCGGCCTCGGCGGGCAGGTCCACGTGCAGCGGCGCCGGCGGCTGGCGATAGACCACCATCGCCACGTCGTCGTCGTAGCCCGCCGCCGGGCTCAGCTCGCGCAGCACCGCGTCGGCCACCTCGCGCGGCAGCTTCTCCGCCGCGCCGGTCAGCACCTCGCAGATGCGGTCGAAACTGTCGTCGATGTCCACGCCACGCCGCTCGACCAGACCATCGGTGAACATGACCAGGGTCGAGCCGGGCGGCAGCGCGGTGGTCGCCTCCGGCCTGCGTGGCAACTCGAAGGTGGCCAGCGGCACCGCGCGCCCGCCGTCCAGCCGCCTGCCGGGCTTGCCCGCCTCGGCCAGGATCGGCGGCATGTGCCCGGCATTGCTGTAGCGCACCACCCCGCGCACCGGATCGAGCACCGCCGCGCACGCCGTGGTGCACATGGCGCCGGGAATCCGCTCGGCCACCGCGTCCAGTTCGGCCAGTAGCTGGGCCGGTCCCGCCCCGCGCAGCAGCAGGGCGCGGCCCGCGGTGCGCAGCTGGCCCATCACCACCGCGGCGGACAGACCGCGGCCGACGCAGTCGCCGACGATCACGCCGATCGTGCCGTCATGCAAGGGCACCACGTCGTACCAGTCGCCGCCGATCTCGAGCGGGGGCAGCGCGGGCTCGTAGTGCACCGAGAACCGCGGCGGCAGCTCCAGCGGGCCGAGCATCGCGCGCTGCAGGGTCAGCGAGGTCGCGCGCGCCTGGTCGAAATTGCGTGCCCGCTGCACCGCCACGCTCAGATGCCCGATCAGTAGCGAGAACAGCGTCCAGTCGGCGCTGTTGACCGCGCGCGGGGTGGCGAAACGCAGGAACATGGCCGCGTCGCCGGTCTCCCCGAGCGGGGCGACGATGCCCTCGGAACTCTCGGAACTGTCGGCGCCCTCCGGCACCGCCGACAGGCTGCGCGGCGGCCGGGTGCGGGCGCGCTCGAGCAGCCGCCGCGTGCCTGCGTCGCCGGAGTCGGCCGCGCGCGCCTTGCCGGAGATGTAGACCTCGGGCTCGGCGTTGCGGGTCGGCCACACCATGACCACCGCGGACTCCGCGTCGACGGTGTGGCGCAACTCGTCCAGACCGACCGAGAGCACCTCCATCACGCTGGTGGCCGCGCCGACCGCGGTGACCAGCCTGGTGGCGGCCTGGTCGCGCTCGTGGGCGGCGTACTCGGCGGTCACGTCGCGCACCGTGCCCACATAGATCAGCTCGTCGTTCTCCGGCTTCACCAGGGCGCTGGTGCTCACCGCCAGATACAGCTTGCGGCCGTCGCGATGGCGGATCGGCAGCACGAAGCGCGGCACCTCGGTGGTCAGGCTCGGATAGCGCCCGCCCTCGGGCAGCGACCACGGATGCGGCACCGGATAGGGCACGCCCGCGGCGCCGTACCCGGTCAGGGCCCCGAAGGCGGCGTTGACCTCGATCACGGTGCCGTCGGCGGTGGCGACGAAGAAGCCGTCCTGCAGCGATTCCACCAGCGCGGTGCGGAAGGCGTCGCGGCCGGCGAGATCGTCGGCGCGGGAACGCTGTTGCTCGTAGCGGCGGGTGCCGTCCAGATAGCCGCGGGTGGCGATGTCCAGCGCGGCCAGCGTCTGGAGCAGGAATTCCAGTGCGGACTCGGCGATCCTGGCGTCCGGCGCGCCCGCCTCGGCGGCCCCCCGCTCGGCCTCGGTGGCCAGCCGGAAGTGGTGCTCGGTGAGGTCGAGCAGGCTGACGCTCTCCACCAGCGCGCGCCTGCCCAGCTCGTAGCCCTCGGCGAGGGTGTCGGTGGTGGGCGAGTCCAGGTGCCGCCGAAGCGCTTCGGCGTAATCGTCCAGGAAGGCCTGCAGCGTGCCGCTCATCGGACCCTGCCGCCGAGCCCGCTCGACTCGGCGCTGGTACGGCGGCTGCGCGCGGCGAGCACGAGCGCGTCGTCGCTCTCCCTTGTGTGTTCGGCGATGACGCCCGCGGTGATCTCCGTCGTCGGCTTGGACAGGTCGATCGCCTCGCAGACCGAGGCCAGCACTCCGTCGGTGCACATCAGCAGCAGATCGCCCGCGCGCACCGGGACGGTCTGCGGCTTGAGCGTCTGCGGCAGCCGGTACCCCACGATGCCGCCGGTCAGCAGGGCGGTGGCGCGCACGGTCACCCCGGCCGGACCGGCGGACAGCAGCCTGGCCTCGACATTGCCGACCCCGAGCCAGTGGATCGCGTCCTCGGCGAACAGCGCCAGCGAGACCGCGGCGCCCCTGGTGTCGGTCATCACGCGATGGCACAGCACCATCAGCAGATCCAGCGGCTCGCCGCGATTCTCGGCGAGCACCTTGGCCGCGCGTTCGGTGGCCTCGGCGGCGCCGCTGCCGTGCCCGAGGCCGTCGAGCGCGGCGAGCAGCACGGCGCCGTCGCCCGCGTCCAGCACCACGCCCCGATCACCGGACTGCTCCTGCCCCGGCATCGCGCGGCCCGCGATCGACCACTCGACAGGTCCGATGAGACCGTCCTCACGCACCGTTGGGCACCCACTTCCACATCTCCACCAAGGTCCCGCGGCCGGGCGCCGAGTCGATCGTCAGCCGATCCATGAGCCTGCGCGCGCCGGGTAATCCGAGACCGAGGCCGCGGCCGGTCGAGTAGCCGTCCTCGAGCGCGCGGGAGATGTCCCTGATGCCGGGCCCCTGGTCCTCGGCCTGGACCACCAGCGCCTTACGGCCCTCGCGCTCCTCGACGAGCAGCCTGACCTCGCCGACTCCGGCGTAACTGGTGATGTTGCGGGCGATTTCGGAGATGGCTGTCGAGATCATGGTGCGGTCGGTGAGGGAGAAGCCGAGCTCGGCCGCCAACTCCCGTCCGGCCTGTCGTGCGGTCACGATGTCCTCCGACACCTTGACCACGATCACCACGGTCTCAGCGGCCACTGTCACGACCATCTCGCTGGCGCCGTCTGGAGGACTTGCTCTCCAGCCAGGCGAGGCCTTCCTCGAGGTCGAGCGCGGTGTGCATGTCCTCGAAGGTCAGGCCGAGTTGCACCATCGCGAAGGCGACCTCGGGTTGTAAGCCGACGATCACCGTCTCCGCGCCGCGCAGCTGCGTCATGTGCGCGATCGTGCGCAGCGAGCGCGCGGCGAAGGAGTCCATCACATCGATGGCGGTGACGTCGACGATGATGCCGTGCGCCCGGTACTTGCTGACCTGCTTCATCAGGTCGTCCTGCAGGCGCTCGGTATCGGCGTCGGTCAGGGCGGACTGGACCGACGCGATCAGGTACGTGCCCTGCTTGAGAATGGGTACCGGCATAGGTGTGGCCCGTTAGCGCCCGTCTCGCTCGATGGAGCGGTCGGTCACGCGGGTCACCTCGTAGCCGAGCAGTCGCTCGGCCTCCTCGATGCCGCCCTGCAGGTCGCCGACGGCGTTCATCTTCGACAGGTCGAGGCCGATGGTGACCAGGGTCAGCGCGATCTCCGAGGACAGGCCGGTGATGATCACGCTGGCGCCCATCAGACCCGAGGCGTCGACGGTCTGCACCAGGTGGTTGGCCACGGTGGAGTCGATGGTGGGCACACCGGTGATGTCGATGACGACCACTTTGGCGCGGTTGGCACGGATGGCGCGCAGCAGCTGCTCGGTGAGCTGGCGGGCGCGCTGGCTGTCGAGCACGCCGATGATGGGCAGGATGAGCAGCTGCTCGCGGACCTGCAGCACCGGGGTGGACAGCTCGCGGATGGCCTCCTGCTGCTGGCGGATGACGCGCTCGCGCTCCTGCACGATCGAGATGGCCACGGTGCTGGCGATGCGGTTGGCGGCGGGCTCGTAGGCGTCGAGCGCGTGATTGAGCAGCTTGAAGTTCGACTGGTACTTCTCGAACAGCGAGCGGGCGAGCACGTCGCGCAGCAACAGCACGATGCCGAGCACCTCGTCGGTCTCGACGCCACGCGGGATGATGCGCTCGGACAGGTCGCGGGCGTAGGCCTGCAGCGCCTCGACGCTACCGGTCTCGAGCACCTCGACGTAGTTGTCGTAGATGGAGGTGGCCTCGGAGAAGATCTCCTCCGGGGTCATGGCGGTGAGCAGCTGGGCGTCGGTGATGCGCCTGGCCCATTCCTCGCGCAGTGCGGTGCGGTTCTGTCGCAGATGTTCGACGAGCTGGGGCAGCAGGTTGTCGACCGGGCCCTCGGGAAGAGCTTCCGCCGAAAGGCTCATGGACACCTCGGACATGGATACTCCAGCCCCTTTCGACGACGAACGACATCGGAATTCACGCGTACACGGACGCAGCCGAGCACGAGCCTAGTCATACCCCATCCTGATCTGCGCCGAAACCTGAGGTTTGATCCGGCCCGAAAGGTTCCCCGTCCCGGCATCGGCCCACCTGGGGGCGGGTGCGGCTCACGGCTCGGGCGCGAAGCCGCGTTCCAGGGCGAGCAGGGCGCGGTCGAGGTAG
>NZ_JARWRU010000992.1 GCF_029867845.1 Nocardia farcinica
CCGGTCCACGGCCGAGCCTAACGTGTGATCGCCAGGCGCTCCCCGTCCTACCTCGTTTCCCGCGCCCCGCCTAGCCTTGCGGCTCTGCGTCTCGGCTCCGGGTCGGTGTCCGTGTCGCTCTGACCTGGAATAAGTTACGCACGGCCACATGCGATGTCAAATCGCCTGTTCACAGGCTATTTTCGGCGCATCGGCCAGCGTGCTCGGCGCCGCATTGCCCGCCTCGGGCCCCGGAGAGCATCTCGTCGAAGGCCCGGTGTCCACGCGGCACGGCACCGCTGAGCGTCGACGGCCTTCCCGCACGCGCGGACCTCGGGGGGCTGTGCGGCCACGACCGGATGGCCGCTTCGGCTCGATGCGGCAGTTCGCAGGCGAAGTCGGTGCGGGCGCGCAACATCCGGGTCGGGTCGGCGAGCTCCCGTGCCGCGGCGGCCGGGTTCACAGCGCCGGTCCAGGTGACCGGATCAATCGGCGCGACACGGCGGTTCGGCGGGCACGTGCGTGGAAAGATGTCGTCATGTCGACCGCCGCACATGGGGAGAAGGCCCGCCAGGCACGTTCGTTCGGGGCCGCGGCGGAGGAGTACGAGCGCGGGCGGCCGTCCTATCCGGCGGAGGCGATCGCCTGGCTGGTGCCCGAGGACGCGCGGGTGGTCGTCGACGTCGGCGCGGGGACCGGGAAGATGACGCGGGCGCTGGGAGCGCCGGGACGCGAGGTCATCGCGGTCGAGCCGTCGGCCGGGATGCGCGAGCAGTTCGCCCGGGTGCTGCCCGAGGTCGAGTTGCTGATGGGAACCGCCGAGGCGATTCCGTTGCCGGACGCGACCGCCGACGTCCTGGTGTACGCGCAGGCCTGGCACTGGGTGGACCCCGAGCGCGCGATCCCGGAGGCGGCGCGGGTGCTCCGCCCCGGCGGGCTGCTCGGGCTGGTGTGGAACACCCGCGACGTGTCCGAGCCCTGGATCGCTGAACTCGACCGCATCCTGCGGGAGCGCGAGACGGCCCAGCTGCCGCGGCATCGGCCCGCGGTG
>NZ_JARWRU010000993.1 GCF_029867845.1 Nocardia farcinica
GTCAGCGCCTCCTTGCTCGGCACGTAGGTGTACACGCTCATCGGCCGCAGGCCGAGGGCGGCGGCGATGGCGCGGATGGACACCTTCTCGTAGCCCTCACGGTCGGCCAGCGCCACGGCCGCCGCGACCACCTCGTCCACGCTGACCGCGGGCTTGGGTCCGCGCGCGACGGGCTTGCCGGGCAGGGCGTGCCGCCACAGCAGCTCGAGCAGCCGCCGTGCGGCGGGGTCGTCCTCGGGCACGATCCTCCTCGTGTCGGCGGCCGCGGCGATGCCGGGCCGGGAGCCGGGAACAAAGTCCGTACGGTGTACGTTACTCGAGCGCAGCATCGATCGCGACGCCCGGAGGTAGTTCTGTCCACACCCCATGCCACCTACCTGCCCGACCGCCACTTGTTCGCCCTGTGGACCTGGGCGGGCCGCGAGCCCGGCGCGGCACCCGAACTGCCGGGGACGCCGGGGCGCGTCCGGCTGGTCGTCCCGGCGGGCGACCGCCTCGAGGTACGGGAGGCCGACTGCGTCCTCGTGCCGCCGGACGAGCTGGCCGAACTCGAATCCACCACGCGCGCGGCCTCCACCCGAGCCTGGCAGCAGGTGCTGCGCGGACAGGCCTGCGCGCTCCCCCTGGCGGCCCACGCCGTCCCGGACGCGGTCGGCGAGTCGGTGCTGTCGGCCGACGCCGCCGTCCGCGCGCTGACCGCGACCGAATCCGTCACCACCGAACTCGCGGGCGTTCTGCGCGCGCGGTTGCGCGGCTACCAGGCGCGGGGCGTCAGCTGGCTGCGCGAGGCGGTCGACGCCAACGGCGGGGCGATCCTGGCCGACGAGATGGGGCTCGGCAAGACCTTGCAGGCGATCGCCTTCCTGCTCGGCCGCGCCGACGGCCCGCAGCTGGTGATCTGCCCGACCTCGCTGGTGGGCAACTGGGTGCGCGAGATCGAACGGTTCGCACCGGACCTGCGACCGGTCGCCTGGCGCGGTGGGACGCTCGGCACCGAGCCGGGGACGGTCGTGGTGGCGGGCTACCCGACCCTGCGCCTGCACGGCGCGCACCTGGCCCCGACCGTCTGGCGCAGCCTGGTGTTCGACGAGGCACAGGCGCTGAAGAACCCCCGCACTCAGGTCGCCAAGGCCGCGAGGTCGCTGACCGCCGATGCTCGCGTCGCCCTGACCGGCACGCCGGTGGAGAACCGGCTCGACGAGCTGTGGGCCCTGCTGCACCTGGTGACGCCGCGGCTTTTCGCGCACCGCACCCAGTTCCGCCGCCGCTTCGTCCGCCCGGTCGAGGAGGGCGAGCCCGGCGCGCAGGCCAGGCTGCGGGCCGCCGTCGAACCGGCGCTGCTGGCCAGGACGAAACACCAGGTGGCCGCCGCCCTGCCCGCCAAGATCCTGGTCGACCTGCGCTGTGACCTCACCGAGGAGCAGCAACGGCTCTACGACGACCTGCTCGCCCGCGCCGTGGACGACGGCTTCGGCCTCGGCGCGCAGCGCCGGACCCGGGTGCTGGCCGCGCTCACCGCGCTCAAGCAGGTGTGCAACCACCCCGGACTGGTCACCGGCGACCTGACCGAACTCGCCGGGCGCAGCGGCAAGCTGGATCTGTGCGCCGACATCGTGGCGGCCAACTTGGAGAGCGGGTCGCCCACCCTGATCTTCACCCAGTACCGGCAGACCGGTGAACTGCTGGTGCGGCACCTGGCCGAGCAGTTCGGCGTCCACGCGCCGTTCTTCCACGGCGGCCTCGGCCCGGCCGAACGCGCCGACATCGTCGACGGCTTCCAGTCCGCCGACGGACCGCCCGTGCTGGTGTTGAGCCTGCGTGCCGCAGGCACCGGACTCACCCTGACCCGCGCGGCCGACGTGATCCACTTCGATCGCTGGTGGAACCCGGCGGTGGAGGCCCAGGCCTCGGACCGCGCGCACCGGATCGGCCAGACTCGCACGGTCACGGTCACCACGCTGACCTCTGACACCACCGTGGAGGAGCACATCGCGAACATGCACGACCGCAAGTCGGCCTCGACCGACCTGTCCGGCGCCGACACCGTGGCCGCGCTGGCGAAGCTCGACGACGAGCAACTGATGGAGATCCTGCGCCGCAAGAGGGGGAACTGATGGGCGACAACGAATTCGGATACACCGCCTGGGGCATGGACTGGGTGCGCCTGGCCGAACCGCTGCACCGGACCAGACCGGAGCCGCTGCTGCCGCGCGCCCGCAGCATCGCCCGCCACCACGGCGTCGACCTCACCGTGACGGGCAGGATCGTGCGCGCCCACATCCAGCGGGGCGGGCAGGCCTCGCTCGCCCATCTCGAGGTCGAGCCCATGTCACGCGCCACCGTCGCGGCCGTCGCAGAGGTGCTGCCCGATCCCGGGCACCCCACCGACGAGGCACACCGCGCACTGCTCGAGGTGGGCCTGTCCCCCGCACCGGTCCTGGTCGGCACCGACTGCTCGTGCCCGGCCCGCAAGGCGCACTGCCTGCACGTGCTCGCCACCCTCTACGCCGTGGCGCGCCGCGTCGACGAGAACCCCCGGCTGGCACTGGAACTGCGCGGGTACTTCGACAGCGCGCTGCGGGCCGCCGACCCGGAAACGCCGGCGCCGCGCTGGATTCCGTTGCACACGCTCGACCCGGAGGACTACTTCCATCCGGCGGGCCCGCCGCTACCCGTGCGGTGAGCCGGCAGACCGTTGCGGCCGGATCCGCTGATGGCCATCGGTCAGGCCGCACGGGTCCGGGCAGGCGCTGGCGGACCGGGCTCAGCGCCGGCGCAGCGCCGCGATCCGCTCGTGCAGTTGCTCGGCCGAGGCCAGCGCGGTCGGCGGGCCGCCGCACTCGCGGCGCAGTTCGCCGTGGATCACCCCGTGCGGCTTGCCGGTGCGGTGGTGATGCATGGCCACGAGGGTGTTGAGCTCACGGCGCAGTTCGGCCAGCCGGTCCGCGGTGGCCACCCGCTCGGCGGGGGCGGCCACGGCCGGGCCCGCCGCCGGTTCCGGGCGGGACAGCGCCGAGCGCTCGGCCACCTGCTTGGCCTGCCGCTCGCGCAGCAGAGCACGCATCTGCTCGGCGTCGAGCAGGCCGGGAATGCCGAGGTAGTCGGCCTCCTCGTCGCTGCCGGCGAAGGTGGCGGTGCCGAAGGAGTCGCCGTCGTAGATGACCTGGTCGAGTTCGGCGTCGGCGGCCAGGGCGACGAACTTGCGTTCCTCCTCGCCCGGCTCGTCCTTCTGCTTGGCCGCGTCGGTGAGCAGTTCGTCGTCCAGGCCGTTCTTCTCCCGGTGCGGCTTGCCGATGACGTGGTCGCGTTGCAACTCCAGCTGGGCGGCCAGGTCGAGCAGCACCGGCACCGAGGGCAGGAACACGCTCGCGGTCTCCCCCGGGCGCCTGGCGCGCACGAACCGGCCGATCGCCTGGGCGAAGTAGAGCGGGGTGGCCGCGCTGGTGGCGTAGACGCCGACGGCCAGGCGCGGCACGTCGACGCCCTCGGACACCATGCGCACCGCGACCATCCACGGGGAGGTGTCGTTGCTGAACTCCTCGATGCGCTTGGAGGAGGTCGGGTCGTCGGACAGCACCAGGGTCGGCTTGGTGCCGCTGATGTGCGCGAGCAGTTCGGCGTAGTCGCGGGCGCGCTCCTGGTCGGTGGCGATGACCAGGCCGCCCGCGTCGGGCATGCCGGATTCGCGCTTCTGCCGCAGCCGGATGTCGGCGGCGCGCAGCACCGCGGAGATCCAGTCGCCCGCCGGGTCGAGCGCGGTGCGCCAGGCCCGGGCGGTCTGCTCGGGGCTCAGCGGCTCGCCCAGCCGCGCGGAGTGTTCCTCGCCCGCGCTGTCGCGCCAGTGCGCGTCACCGGAGTAGGCCAGGAAGACCACGGGGCGCACGACGCCGTCGGCCAGCGCCTCGGCGTAGCCGTAGGTGTGGTCGGCGCGCGACTTCGGGAAGCCGGACTCGTCCGGCTCGTAGGTGATGAACGGGATCTGGCTGTCGTCGGAGCGGAAGGGGGTACCGGTCAGCGCCAGCCTGCGGGTGGCATCGCCGTAGGCCTCCGCGACCGCGTCACCCCAGCTCTTGGCGTCGCCCGCGTGATGGATCTCGTCGAGAACGACCAGGGTGCGCCGGTTCTCGGTGCGCACGCGGTGCCTGGCTGGGTGGGCGGCGACCTGGGCGTAGGTGACCACGATGCCGTGGTAGTCGCCGGATGTGCCGCCGGTGGCGTTGGAGAAGCGCGAATCGAGCTGGATGCCGTTGCGCGCCGCCGCGGCCGCCCACTGGTGCTTGAGGTGCTCGGTGGGCGCGACCACCGTGATCTGGTCGACCGTGCGATCGGCCAGCAACTCGGCGGCTACCCGCAGGGCGAATGTCGTCTTACCGGCGCCGGGGGTGGCCACCGCGAGGAAGTCGCGGGGCTTGGTGGCCAGGTATTTGGTCAGGGCTCGTCGCTGCCACGCGCGGAGGGAGCTGCCACCGGAACTACTCGCCGCGCTACCTTCCGAACCTGTCACGCCAACGACAGTAGCGGCCTGTGGCGGCGTCTCGCCAAACCGACTCGGCGGCGTCACAGCGATAATCCGAGGGCTGCGACGAGCGTCACAGCCAGCCCAGCGGACCGGACCTCCGATCGACACGAAAGCCCGGTGCCCGGGCGGCGCGGCACCGAGTGCGGGATGCTGTAGGCACGATGGACGAGCACAGCCCGCTACCGGACGGCACCGCCGCGCCCCCCGAGGTCCACGGCGGCGGTGCGGGCGCGCCCCCCCCCGGCGCCGCGCGGCCGGGCGCCCCGCTGCGGGCCCCGGGCCGGCAGACCCGCCGGGTCGCGGTCCCGGGCGCG
>NZ_JARWRU010000994.1 GCF_029867845.1 Nocardia farcinica
TGCCGGCGCCCGCCAGCAGGCCGGGATCGGCGTGCGCCCCGGCGGCGATGTCGGCGGCCAGTGCGGCCAGATGATCGGCGCGGGCGGGGGATTCGGCGCTTGCCGGGGTGTGGGTGCCCGAGTTCAGCGACACCTCGACCAGTTCGGCCAGCAACACCGGGTCGCCCAGCCGGGCACACCATTCGAAGACGGTGGCCCGGAACAGCGCCGAGCGCGCCGCCCACGCCGACCGGGTTCTGGCGTGCACGAAACGCAGGCGCTGGTCGTCGATGAACAGCAGCGCGGGCAGGGCCAGGTCGAGAGCGGGGCGCAGGTCGCCCGGCTCCCGGTCGGCCAGGACGGTCGCGGCCAGGAAATCGCACCGTGCCGCCTCCAACGGCAGCTCCAGTTCGGCGTACACCGCGCGGGCCCGGCCGATGTGGGTGAGCGCGCGGTCGTGCTCGCCGCGCGCGCTGTGCGCCAGGCCGATGTTGACTTCACAGGCGGCGCCGTCGCGCCGGTGCGCCGGATGCGGGGCGAAGACGGCACGGGCGGCCGCCAGATCGGCCAGCGCGGCGTCGAGGTCGCCGAGCAGCACGCGGGTGCCGCCGCGGTTCTGCCTGCACACCGCCGCCCGGATCGGCTGACCGGCCGCGGCCAGCGTGGCCTCCGCCGCGGTGTACATCCGCTCGGCGTCACGATGGCGTCCCTGCCGCAGGAACAGCCCGGCCAGGTTCGCCTCCACCACGGCCGTCAACCGGTCACCGGGAAAGGCGCGCAGCGTCGCGTGACTGCGCTCGAACGCCGCCCGCGCCTCCGGCAACCGGTGGGTCTCCAGATGAACCAGCCCGAGATGACAGGCCGCGACGGCGAGATGGCGGGCCTTGCCGTGCCTGGCGAGCCCGTCACAGGCGTCGAGCAGCAGTTCCTCCGCCTCCCGGAGGTTGCCCGAAGCGAACTGCACCACGCCGCGAACATCCTGCACCTGCGCGACTTTCGCCCACTCCGCGCCCGCGACGAAACTCTCCCGTGCTTCGTCGAGCAGCCGCAGCGCCCGGTCGTACTCCCCGAGCTGGGTCAGCGCGCCCGCCAGATGCACCGCGCAGTCGGCGGCCAGCTCGGCGTCCGGCAGGGCCAGCGCGTCGGCGCGGGCCCGTTCGAGCAGCCGCGCGGCCCCCTCGAAATCCTCGCGCTCGGAATGCAGCACGCCCAGATACAGCCGGGCCCGCACCCGGTGGCCGGGGTCCCCGTCCGCCGTCGCCGCGCTCGCCGAGCGCAGTAACCGTTCGGCGATGTCGAGTTCGCCGCGCGCCAGGTGCACGGTCGCGATGTTCATGTCGCACCAGGCCACCTCGCCCGCATGTCCGGCCGCGGCGAAGGCCTCGCGGGCCGAGCGGTACATGCGCAACGCCTCGTCGTGGCGGCCGAGGTCCTCGAGCGCCATGCCCGAGGGGATCAGCACCCGCGCGGCCTCGTCCGGGCGGCCCGCGGCGAGCAGCTCGGTGCGGGCGCGGGTCATCGAAGCCAGGAACTCCTCGGTCCTGGCCTGTCGCAGGCGGATCAGGGCGATGCGCCGTTGGCAGTCGGCCCGCTCGCCCGCCCGGTCGAGCGGATAGCCGCCGGTGGCCGCGGCCAGGGCGGCCACTGCCTCCTCGTGCCGACCGGCCGCGGCGAGCACGTCGCCCAGCGCGTCGTCGCATCCGGCCGCGGCCGCGTAGTCGTCGAGTGCGGCGAATTGCGCGCGGGCGGCACGCAGATGGGTCTCCGCGCCGGTCGGGTCGTCGTCCTCGGCGAGCAGGCAACCCAGCAGGTAACGGGTGCGGGCCAGCTCGTCGGGGGCACGGTCGGGGTCGAGCAGCGGGAGGGCCGACGCGAGATGGTGGCGGGCGGTGGCCCCGTCGTCGAGCCGCAGCGCCAGTTCGGCACGCACGATGTGGGTCTCGGCCACCTCGTCGGTGCGGCCGGTGGCGGCGTAGACGTGGCAGGCGGCCTCGAAGGCGGCGAAGGCGCCCTCGGTGTCGCCCAGTTCGGCGAGAGTGCAGGCCAGGGCGTAGTCGTTGTCGGCGCGACGCTCGTGATCGCCGAGGCGGCCGAACTCCTCGGCCGCGCGGCGCTGGTGGTGCGCCGACTCGACGGCACGGTCCAGCTCCGCCAGCACGTCGGCGGTCAGTTCGGCGCTCACCGCCCGCAGTTCGTCCGGCTCGCCGCCGGACCGCGCGTCGAGAGCGGTCAGCAGGGCCTGCGCCGTCAGCAGGATCCCGGCGGCCAGTTCCAGCTCGCCCGCGTCCGCATGTGCCTGCCCGAGCAAGTGCATGCAGGCGGCGGTGGCGTGCGGATCGCCGCCGGTCTCGTCCATGGCGCGGGTGAGGGCCTTGCGCGCCTCGGCGGGCCGGGCGTCGTCGAGCAGTTCCCGCCCGAGCAGGAACGCCGGAGACGGCCACTCGGTCATCTGGCGGTTCCTTTCTCCCTGGCGTGACCGACGTGCGCCGATGTTCGGCGTGCCACCACGCGATGCTGCCACGCCGAGGCGAGCGCGGAGCGGCTGCCGCCGGGCCGCGCGCGAGCGGGCGTCGTGTGCAGTGTCCCGCGCGCGTCGGTCACACCGCATCTCGGGGCGGTGGGGATCGGGGGTCGCCGCGCGGCCGGTCCCGGCTGTCCGCGCGGGCGAGCGATCCGGGGGATCGGTGTCTCGGGTGGGCGCGGTCGCCGCGCCCGGCCAGAGAGGAGTCACCACGGATGGGCCGTCAGCACGCTGTTCCCGGTTTCGAGCAGGCACTCGAGGTCTTCCACCGCGCGGTCGAGCGGGTGCCCGCGTACGCGAAGTTTCTCTGTGACAACGGTATCGACGCCGCGACGATCCGCACCCCCGCGGATTTCGCCGCGCTGCCGCCGGTGACCAAGGACAACTACTTCCAGGTGTATCCGCGCAACGACCTGATGACCGACGGCGACATCGGCGTCGCGGGCATCTGGTCGTCGAGTTCGGGGTCGACCGGCCGCCCCGGCTACTGGGCGCGTGACGAGATCGCCCACGCCCAGGGCGTCGTCCTGCACGGCCGCATCCTGCGCGCCTTCGGCGCGCCCCGGCGGCGCCCGCGGGTGGTCGTCGCCGTCGCCATGGGCAACTGG
>NZ_JARWRU010000995.1 GCF_029867845.1 Nocardia farcinica
GAGAGCTCAGAAGGGCTCGGCGGCGGCGCGACGCACCACTTCGCGGGCCAGCGGGCCGTGCAGCGCCTCGACCGGCTTGCCTGGCAGGCTCGGGTCGTCGGTGAAGATCCACTCCAGGATCTCCTCGTCGGTGTACTTCGAGTCCCGCATCACGGTGATCAGGCCGGGCAGCATCTTGACCACCTGGCCGGTGTCGCGATCGAAGAAGATCTCGGGGATTCCGGGCACCCCGTCGCGGCGGACCGCGAGGATCTGGTGCTCGCGCAACATCTGATGCACCCGGGTCACCACGACACCGAGCCGATCGGCGACCTCGGGAACCGACAACAGGGGCACCGAGTCCGCCAGCACGTCCTTGCTGCAGGGGAATGAGCTCACGGCAGACAACGGTAGTCGGTGTGCCGGGACCAGTTCCAACGGCATGGTTACGATCGACGGTGTCGCAGAGGGCGGCCGCGGATTTCGGAGGACTCACTGGTGATCGGGCAGATGCTGGACGGCCGCTATCGGATCGACGCGCCGATTGCCCGCGGCGGGATGTCGACGGTCTTCCGCGGCATGGACACCCGCCTCGACCGCCCGGTCGCCATCAAGGTGATGGACCCCAAGTTCGCCGGCGACCCGCAGTTCCTCACCCGCTTCGAACTGGAAGCGCGCACCGTCGCCCGGCTCAGCCATCCCGCCCTGGTCGCCGTCTACGACCAGGGCATCGACGGCGACCACCCGTTCCTCATCATGGAGCTGGTCCAGGGCGGCACCCTGCGGGAGCTGCTGCGTGAGCGCGGCCCGATGCCACCGCACGCGGCGCGCGCGGTGGTGGAGCCGGTGCTCGCCGCGATCGGGGTGGCGCACAGCCAGGGCCTGGTGCACCGCGACATCAAACCGGAGAACGTGCTGATCTCCGACGCGGGTGAGGTCAAGATCGCCGACTTCGGCCTGGTGCGCGCGGTCGCCGCGGCCAACACCACCGCGGCGGGCGTCATCCTCGGCACCGCCGCCTATCTCTCCCCGGAACAGGTCACCACCGGCCACACCGACGCCCGCAGCGATGTCTACGCCTTCGGCATCCTGATCTTCGAACTGCTCACCGGCCAGGTGCCGTTCACCGGTGACAACTCGCTGTCGGTCGCCCTGCAGCGGGTCGATCACGACGTGCCCAGCCCCAGCGGCTACATCGACGGCGTCCCCGTCGAATTCGACGAGCTGGTCGCCAGGGCCACCGCCCGCGAGCCCGCGCACCGCTTCGCCGACGCGAACGAGATGCTGGCCGAGTTGCGCCACATCGCCGCCCTGCTGAACCTGCCGCCCTACCGGGTGCCCGCGCCGCAGGACTCCGCCGAGCACCTGAGCGCGCGCCACCAGGCCGTGAGCCCCGCCCCCGGCCTCACCCCGGGCGCGTTCGCCCAGCCGCCGGCGCACACTCCCGCCGCGCAGCCGCACCGCACCCGGGTGGTGAGTGGACCGCAGCCCGGTGACGACGACTTCGACAGCAGGATGTACGGCGCCGCGGCGGCACCGGCCGGGCCGGGCCAGGCCGCCCCGCCGCAACACTACGAACCCCAGCACCACGGCAGCCACCGCGCACCCTACGGCCCCGACCCGGCCCGTGCCCGGCGCACCACCCTGATCTGGGTGGCCGCGGTCGTCGCGGTCACCCTGCTGGTCGGCATCGGCGGCTGGTGGCTCGGCGTCGGCCGCTACAACGCGGTGCCGCCGATCGCGGGCATGACCACCGAGCAGGCCACCGAAGCCCTGACCGAGGCCGGTTTCACCGCCACCACCAAACCCAAGGCCTCCGACACCGTGCCAACCGGCGGCGTCGTCGGCAGCGACCCGCCCGCCGGTTCCAAGATCACCAAGGGCTCCACCGTCGCGGTGCTGGTCTCCAGCGGCAAGCCGACCGTGCCGTCGGTGCAGCCGGGCGACGACATCGACACGGTGATCGCGCTGATCGAGGAGGCGGGCCTGACTCCGGTGCGCGCGGGCGAGACCGGCAGCAGCGCCCCCGAGGGCACACTGGCCGGGGTGGACCCAGAGCCGGGCACGGTGCTGCCGCTCAACGGTCAGGTCAGGGTCTACACCAGCAACGGCTCGCGCCCGGTGGAGATCCCCGACGTGCGCGGCAAGACCGTCGAAGAGGCCGAAGCGGCGCTGTCGGCGCTGGGCATCAGCGTGCGCAGCACCACCGAGGACTACGACAAGGCCATCGAGCCGGGCAGCGTGATCGGCACCGAACCCGCCATCGGCACCACCATCGACCCGGGCAAGGGCGTGACCCTGGTGGTCTCGAACGCGGTGAAGATCCCCGGCGTGATCGGCAAGAGCGTCGCCGACGCGCGGGAGATCCTCGAAGAGCTCGGCCTGCGGGTGCAGGTGCGCCAGCTGACCCCCCGCGACAGCTCGGTGGTCATCTCGCAGAGCCCGACCGCGGCCAACCGGGTCGAGCCGGGCTCGACCATCACCCTCGTCGCCCTGCCCTAGCAGCCTGTCCTGGTCCCTGCCCCAGCCTCGGCTCTGTCCCGGTGACCCCGCCCCGGCCTGCCGGGACGCCCGTGAGCGGCGACGCCCGGCTGCCCGCCCCGTGGCGCGAGCCGCCCGCCGGGCTCCGGCGGCACGTGCGCGCGCACCACGAACACGACAGAGCCCCCGCGGCCCGGGGGCGGGGGGGGGCGGTTAGGCGGGGGGCCCGGGGAAGCCGGGGCCCACGGGGGGGGGCGGGCGGGGTGGTCGAGCCCGGCTCGACCCGGTTGGCCGCGGTCGGGCTCTGCGAGATGACCACCGAGCTGTCGCGGGGGGTCAGCTGGCGCACCTGC
>NZ_JARWRU010000996.1 GCF_029867845.1 Nocardia farcinica
CCTCACCGGCCAGGACCGACAACACGATCCTGACCTTCTCCTCAGCCGGTACAGCCGGCGGTCTCGCCATGAACGATCAGACTCCTTCTACAGGTCAAACCCGCAACAAACGGGCCCTGCCACAAAGTCTGACGCGCGACACGGCCACCAGCCAGCCGCCTCCACACCGGCGTCACCAACGTCATGGCCTCATACATCTAGCTTCGACGTCTAGGAGGACGTCCTCGGTTTCCGCCGACCTCGATCCGGCCACCGGCGAGCCGCGGGCCGGGCTGTCGCGTGCCGGGCTGTGGTGGGCCGGGCTGTGGTGGGCCGGGCTGTGGGGGTGTGGCTTCCCGATCCGTGCCGACGGCGCACGGTGATTCGGCGTTGCGCGACCGGTGAGAAGGCGTGAGCCATGACGGGAACGTGACTGCCGACGGTCCGAGGAGGTGTCGGGCCGTCGGCGTCGGTTTCGTGGGGACTGTCGTCAGTCGGTGGATGGGGTATGCGGGAGCTGAGGGCGTTCGTTACGCGACCGCCCTCGCCAGCCGATCGGCGTAGGGGGCGACGAACTTCCCGACGAGGGGCAGGTCGGCGCGCGCCCCGCCGGTCTTGCCGGCCTGGACCATCGCCATGACCCAGACGGCCAGGGCGAGCAGGCAGAGGGCGAGGTCGACCAGGCTCAGGACGATGCCGATGGCGCCGAGGAGCGAGCCGACGATGCTCAGGGCGACGTTGAGGACTGTGATCGCGCCGAAGAAGACGGTGGACTGGGCGGCATGGAACTTCACGTCGGGGTCGTGCTTGCCGAGGAACAGGAAGACGACGCCGGAGACCCAGCCGAAGGCGTAGGAGAGGATCGCGCTGGTCTTCTTGTCGAGGCCGGTGGACTGCTGGTGGTTGCCGGAAGGCTGTGCGGAAGTCATGCGGTGAGTAAAGGCCGGGCGCGTCGTCTACCGATCCCAAGTTTTCGCCGTGCGCCCAGGTCGGCGGCTGTCGGGTCATCCGATCGGATCGGACCGCTGCGGTCGGGCGGTGGGCGCCGTCGGGCGGGAAGAGTGTTTCTCGAAGGGAGTGACCGTGATCGCGCTACTGAATCGGCTCGTCGAGGAGATCGAGGCCCGGTTGGGGGAGCAGGTCGAGGTGGACCGGGTCGCCGCCGAGGGCGGGACGACCGGCTATCACCTGCGGCGGATGTTCTCCTCGCTGGCGGGAATGCCGTTGTCGGAGTACATCCGTCGGCGGCGGATGACCGTGGCGGCCGCGGATGTGGTCGGCGCGGAGGATCTGCTGACGATCGCGGTGCGCTATGGATACGGCTCGACCGAGGCGTTCGGGCGGGCGTTCCTGGCCGTGCACGGGGTGAGCCACACCGTGGTTCGCCGCGACGGCGGCCCCCTTCGCAGCCAACCGCAGCTCAGGTTCCGCCTGACCGTTGAAGGGAGTACCCCCATGGACGCACGAATTCTGGATCGGCCCGCGTTCCGGCTGATCGGCCACGCGGCGCGGGTGCCGCTCATCCACGAGGGCCTCAACCCGCACATCCGCGCTCACATCGAAGCGCTGCCCGCCGCCGAGCACGAGCGGCTGAAGGCGCTGAGCAATACGAATCCGCCCGGCTTGTTGCAGGTCAGCGATGACGTCGACGCGGACTACGCGCAGGGAAGCGAGCTGACCTACCTGCACGGTGTGGCCGTCGACGCGGGCACCCCGGTGCCGGACGATCTCGACGCCATCGAGGTCGAGGCGGGCAGTTGGGTGGTGTTCCGCACCTCGGGCCCGCATCCGGCGGCGTTGCAGGAGGCCTACGCGGCGACGGCGACGGACTGGTTCCCGTCCAACCCCTGGCGGCTGCGTCCCGGGCCGTCGATCGTCGCGGTGCTCGAGCATTCGCCGGATTTCACCACCGCGACCTGCGAGCTGTGGATGCCCGTCGAGCGGGAGTGAGGTGATCGGCCCGGCCTCGGCCCCGACCGGCCGCCGCGGGGGCGGCGGAGAGATCGGCGTGAAGATCAGCGCAACGCTTAGGTTGGTGGTGGGGGGGGA
>NZ_JARWRU010000997.1 GCF_029867845.1 Nocardia farcinica
GATCTGGGATCTCTGGGGGCGGCCGGGCCGGAGCATGCTCAGGCGTGCCGGCGCGCGGTCGCCGCCAGCACCGCCAACGGTCCCAGCGCGAGGACGCCGAAGATCACGCCGACCAGCGGCGGGCCCTGCGCGCGCAGCCCCGACGACAGCGCCACACCGGCCAGCGCGGAGCCGAGCGCGATACCCACGTTGAACGCCGAGTTGCTCAGCGCCATCGCCAGCGGGCGGCCGGGACCGACGACCGTGACGACCTGGGCGCTGAGAATCGGGTTGCACACCAGTCCCGCCACGCCGAGCGCGACGACCAGCACCACCGCCACGACACTGTTCGTCGCCCACAGTGTCATCGCGATCAGCACCAGTGTGGTCGCCGAGATCGCGGTGATCGCCGCGCGCCACGGGATGCGGTCACCGAGGCGGCCGCCGAGCGCGCTGCCGACCACGGTGCCCGCGCCGTAGCCGAGCATGGCCAGCGGGACCAGCCCCGCGGACAGCCCAGCCCGGTCGGTCAGGATCGGGGAGATGTAGGAGTAGGTGCCGAGGACAGCGGCCTGGGCGAGCGCGATCGCCAGGTAGACCAGCCACAGCCTGCCCGTGCGCAGCGAGGCGAACTCCCCGCGCACGGTGGTGTGCGCGCCGCCGCCGTGGCCCGCGGGCACCTGGCGGGCGATCACCGCGGCCGCGATCAGCGACAGCACGGCGAGCAGCCAGAACGGGCCCTGCCAGCCCAGCCCCTTGCCGAGCGCGGCGCCCAGCGGACCCCGACCACATTGGCGATGGTCAGGCCGCCGACCATCACCCCCATGGCGCCGGCGGCCCGCTCGCGTCCGGCGGCGGAGGTGGCCACCAGTGCGCCGACCGCCCAGAAGGTGCCGGTGCCCAGCGAGGCGACCAGGCGGCCGAGCAGCGCCAGGGCGAACACGTCGGTGAGCGCGCCGATCACGTGCCCCGCGGCGAACAGCAGCAGCGAGGCGACGAGGGTGGCGCGCTTGGGCAGGCGCAGGGTCGCCAGGGCCATCAGCGGCGAGCCGATCATCATGCCCAACGCGAAGACGGTGATCAGGCTGCCCGCCTGCGCGACGCTGACGTCCAGCGCCTCGGAGATCTCGGGCAGGATGCCCGCCACGATCATCTCGGTGGTGCCGACGAGGAAGCTCACCGCGCCCATCAGCCAGACGATGGGCGGCAGCGGGGACTTCCTCGCAGCGGCGGAATCACCCGTGGCGGCAGGCACGAGCGCGGACGCGCGGTCTCCCAGGGCGGTGGATTCGGTCATGGCGGAATACCTTCACGGTCCGCCACACGGCACGCGTCGACCACGACGGCGAGCGGCACGGTGGATGTACGGCGGACGGCCCGCCCTCGGGCCGCCACGGGCCGCCGACGGCGACCACGAGTTGCGAACCTACTCGCACCGCCGACCGGTCGGCCACACGACGGCGGGCGATCTCACAGCACCGCAGACATGCGGATCACCGCACCGCCCGCCGCATGGCAATCGG
>NZ_JARWRU010000998.1 GCF_029867845.1 Nocardia farcinica
GTTCATCACCGTCAATGCTGATGTTCCGGGACGGTATGACTGGACCGTGTACATCAACGGCGCTGCGCCGGAGGGCCCGCAGTGGAACGTCGAAGACGACAACCTGCATTCGGCGTTTCGCCGCTACCGCGACGGCGTAACCCGTTACCACTCCGGTTATGTGTCCATGTCGAGGCGGCCCATGCCGCCGGCAGGAATCTGTATGTGACCCCACTCAACCGGTGCCGGGTTCCATAGGTGGTGTGGCAAAATCGCTGAAATGATCGAGCCCAACGCTGTCGCCGGAGCACAGCTGGTGGCTGATGACCTCACGAATGCCTTCGGATTTGAGGTATTCACCGACGCTGAAACCGATAGCCGGCTGGGCGATTCCATCGCCATACGGATTCCCGAACTGGGAGTCGAGATGGGATATCGCCCCAACGCCGGAGTTCCACCGGAGTCCGTTGCCTGCCAGTTGGCCGGCCACATTCAGGACGATGTCCTTTCACGGACCGCGATGATCTGGCCCGACGACCCCGGGCATGGCGACCAGCCGCTGGTTCCCGGCGACACGGGGTGGTATCGGGAAAGCGAGCCTGCGGTGGTAGTGCCCTACGGGCACGCGGGTACCGCGCACCGGCCGGACGGTTCCCTCGAGGGGGTCGTCCGGTGGTGGCTGGGCTACTGGTTCGTCGGGGCCATTGCCGACCCTGCGGGAGATGTGTGGTTCTCGGAGCACGAGTTCGATGGCGACCTGTCGATGATCCGTCCCGGAGTTCCTGTCGACTACGAGGTCGGTGAGAGGTTCCACGGCAAGCTCCGCAAGGCAGTCGTGGTTCGGGTTGCCGACTGACGCCTGAACTCGGCTTCGGAAGCCGGCAAAGTCAACGGCGGCACGATGACTCCTATTCGATGCGTCTGCGCACGAAAACCGCTCGACATTCGTACGTCCCTCGAGGAAGGTCTTCGATCTCGACATCGACTGGATCGCCTTCAGCCAGAATAAGGACGTCCCCCTTGTCCACCGTGGACATGTGAAACCAGGCCAGCGATCCGTCCGTCCGCGTCAGCACACCGGTGCCATTGCGGATGTTCCAGCGGTAGACTGTCGCACGCTCCACAACCCGCCCCCTGCACTGCGCCGGGTGATCGACCAGACGGTGCAATCCTCGCACGGCCGCGAAGTATCGGGAACCGGATCGGGCCGGTCGACGTCCAATCCCTGTGACCGAGCATTTCGGCCACAACAAGGGGGGACCATCATGGGAGTACGTGTCCTGGCGATCGTGGCGACCGCGGGAATCTTGGCTGTCGCACCGATCGCGATCGCGGCCGCACCGGCGAGCGCCACACCTGCCACGATCGACTGCAAGTACACCGGCCCGATCGTCGGGCACCCAGGAATGCAGTACGTCTGCTACGTCCACAACGAAGACGGATCGAGGGAGATCTTCTATGCACCCGGCCCCTCAGCCCGGCCCTGAACCGGTCACCCACGTCATCCAGCGGCCCGAATTCGTCGACCAGGCCGACGGCACCGTCCGTGCCTACTACCCCGGCGAGGACTGGTGGGTCATCGGGCCGGACCGCGACGCCGCGATCACCGCCCTGGTCACCGAATCCCAACGCCGCCTGGAAGACCCCGCCTATGTCGCCGAACACTGGGAACTGACCCGCCGCCACCTCGACGGCCGCGAAACCACACCCGGGTTCGAGGTTCGTCAGATTACCGCCGAGGACTACCAACACCGGATCGACGAACTCGGCGACCAGTTACACAACACCGGCAGACAGGACTGACACCAGGCGACGGTGAGCGCGGTCTTCTCGGCTCGTTCGGAGACATTGGGGGCCACCGTCTCAGGTCGTCGCCGTTGGCAGTGACTTTGACCTCGAGGTTGCGGCCCCGGAAGACGTCGCGCGAGTAGGCGCCCGGGGCGCCGAGGCGCGCACCGGTCTCCTGGTGCGCGCTCTCACCCAGCAACACACTTGTCGTGCCGGAGGCCGTCGTTCCCCGGGTGCGGGGCTGGAACCCCAATCCCGAACCATCACAGATTATTTCGGCCACTGGCCTGGCTGTGCTCGCGTCTCATCGCTCACCGGAGCGCTGCATGCCGACAGCGTCGTGCGCGGGATGGCCGGGCGCGTTCGCCGGAAAAGCGCGCGCCGCGACCGGCCGCGTGATTTGAACGGGTTGAATGTGCGTCCGAGAATGTAGCCGATGCGTCCGGGAATGGGGCGCATGGTGGCCGCGGACACCTTGTTGAAGGCGCCGGGAATGCAGACGGGTTTTCCCGCCTCGACCGCGTTCCAGCCTTCCCGGACGACGTCTTCGGGTTGCTGCCACATGAATCCGGGCAACCGGTCGGCGGCGTCGCGGGTGCCCATGACGTCGTGGAATTCGCTGCGCGTGAAACCGGGGCACAGTGCAGTCACATGAATGCCGTGGGGCTTGAGTTCCATGTCCAGCGATTGGGACATGTTGAGCACATAGGCTTTGATCCCGGTGTAGAGCAGGCCTTCTCCCGGGGGCGACACCGCGGCCAGCGACGACAGATTGACGATTCGCCCCCAGCGTCGCGCCTTCATATGGGGAATCGCGCGATGGGTCAGCTCCGTCACCGCGGTGACCATGAGCTGGAGTTCGGCGGCGACCGACTCCCAGGGGGTGTCGGAGAACTTGGTGCCCGAGGACAGGCCCGCGTTGTTGACGAGGACGTCGACCGGCATGTCCAGTTCGTTCGTCCGGTCGATGATCGCGGCGGGAGCCTTGGGATCGCTCAAGTCGGCGGCGACGACCTCGGCGCGTACTCCGTGCCGCTGGTGGAGTTCGGTGGCGAGCTGTTCCAGCCGCTCCGCGCGCCGGGCCACCAGGATGAGGTCGTGGTTCGCCGCGGCGAGATGCCGGGCGAACGCGGTTCCGATGCCCGCGGAAGCGCCCGTGACCAGGGCTGTGCGTCGAGTGGTCGAAGTCATCGCTGATCGCCCGTCCGTTGTCTCGTGGGTGGACCTGCACCCAGGTATCTTGAATGGCGTTCAACAAGCTAGCAGCATCTTGAATGCCATTCAAGACCGGATCTGGTGCGGAGGTGACGTCTTCGATGGCGCGGAACAAGAGGCCGCAGGCCGCCGATGAGAAGCGCGAGGAGATCGTCGCGGCCGCGCGGAGGCTGTTCCTCGGGGACGGATACGACGCGACGTCGATGAACAGGCTGGCCAAGGAAGCCGGCGTGGCGGCCAACACGATCTACTGGTACTTCGACGACAAGGACGATGTGCTCGTCGCGGTGCTGTCCGACGTCATGGCCGATATCTGGCCGCTGTATCAGGCGGTCTCGGGGGAGCCGATCGCGGCGCGGGTGCTGTGGATCGTGCGGCGGCTGACCGAGATGCGCGGGTTGGTGACCACCGTGCACGCCCGCGTGCCGCATTCGGCCACGGTGGCGGAGTGGCACCACAATTTCCATCTGCTCACCGGCAGTCTGTTCCGTGCCGAACTGGAAGCGGCGGGTGTCCCGCCGGAGACCGTCGACGCCGAGGTGATGATCGCCGTGTTCACCGTCGAGGGCCTGTTGATGCACACACGGGACGAGGGCGAGCAGCGCTCGGTGTGTGAGGTGCTGGCCTCTCGGTGGCCGCCGACCACCGGATAGACCGCGTTCCTGTCGCCGCGCGAGCATATTCCCGTCGAATCATCCCGAACCCAAATCTGTTCCGCCCCTTTCCGTCCGGCTTACCGTCGATCGGGTGGGAGAGCAGAGCACACTTCGCAGGTC
Source organism: Nocardia farcinica (assembly GCF_029867845.1). Lineage (GTDB taxonomy): Bacteria > Actinomycetota > Actinomycetes > Mycobacteriales > Mycobacteriaceae > Nocardia > Nocardia farcinica_A. The sequence continues at coordinate 3,759 of NZ_JARWRU010000998.1, forward strand.
ACTGAAGATCGTCACCGGGGTCAGCGGTGGCGAGGACATCTACGCGGCGGCGGTGGACCCGGCCAGATCCACGCTCGCCTCGGCCCTCGAGGTCGCGAGGATCGCCGAGGACAACACCTTCGACGCGCTGTTCGCGGCGGATCTGCTCAGCTTCGGCAAGCAGGGGGCCATCGGCGCGCAGGAGCCGTTGATCTATCTGGCGGCACTGAGCGCGGTCACCTCACACGTCGGGCTGATCGCCACCGTGACCACCACCTTCCACCACCCCTACAACCTCGCCAGGCTGTTCGGGACGCTCGATCACGTGAGCAACGGCCGCGCGGCCTGGAACGCGGTGACCTCCTCGCTCGGGGAGGAGAACTACAGCGACGAGGAGCTGCCGAGCCCGGAGGAGCGCTACGGCCGCGCCACCGAGGTCATCGAGGTGGTGAACAAGCTCTTCGACTCCTGGCAGCCGGGGGCGCTGGTCCCCGACGGGGCGGGCGGGGCGAAGCTGGACGCGGACCTGGTCCGGCCGATCGACCACCGCGGCCGGTACTTCTCCGTGGCCGGTCCGCTCAACATCCCGCCGTTGCCGCAACGCAGGCCGGTGCAGTTCCAGGCCGGGCAGTCGGCGGGCGGGATCGAACTCGGCGCCCGCTTCGCCGAGGTGGTGTTCACCTCCCTGGCCACCCTCGACGACGCACTGGACTACACCGCGCGCATCCGGGCCAGGGCCAGGCAGCTGGGCCGCCCCGACGGGCTGCCCCTCATCTTCAGCTCGCTGCACGCCACGTTCGGCGCCACCGAAGCCGAGGCCGCGCGCCTGGTCCGCGAACGCGCGGAGGCCACCGACTTCGCGGAAGGCCGCCTCCGGCTCGCCGACATGCTCGGCGGCGGGGTCGATCTCACCGACCTGCCGTTGGACAAGCCGCTGCCCGAATCCCTGCTTCCCACCGTGGAATCGGTGAACCGGCGACGCGGGCGGGTGGAGATCTTCACCAAGCTCGCCCGGTCGGGGCGCACGTTGCGCGAGCTGATCGTCGCCTCGAAGGACACCGGCCACTGGGCGGCGGCGGGCACGCCCGAACAGCTGGCCGACGCGATCCAGGAGCGCTACGAGGCGGGCGTGCTCGACCTCATCGGACTCAGCGGCCTCGCCGACCCCCGGACCCGCGATTTCCTCACCAACGGCCTGCTGCCCGAACTGCGGCGGCGCGGGATCGTCGGCACCGAATATCGCGGTGGCACCTTCCGCGAGAACCTCGAACTGCCGGCCCTGTCGGATCAGCGGTCCTGAACAGCTCACGGCCGGTCCGATCGTGACCGGCCGTGATGTACCCCCGGGAGTGGCCCGTCGACACCATCGCCTCTGCCTGCGGTTTCGGCAGTGCCGTCACGTTCAGGCAGAACTTCGCCGCTGTCTACGGGACCACCCCCACCGCCTACCGCCGCCGCTTCGCCACGGCCCCCGCTCCTCGCGCGTCGGGTTCCGGTACGTAGAAGCGCAACAGCGCACTCGTCCTGCGGCGAGCGGCTACTCGGTGAATTCCTCGATCGCGACGCTCCAATAGGTTTCACCGTCCGGCTTCGCGCCGACCTTCCGCTCGACGGCTTCCACTCTCGAGCCCGGAGTCGCGTATTTCGAGACGGCATACCGTGGATTGTGGTCACTGTAGGCGTAGACGACTTCACCATCCCGGACGAACACCTGCACGAGAGAGTCGGACGTCATCGGCAAACCGCGCCAGCGCAGCCCGTCGGTGTGAAGACGGTTGTTGATGGTCTCGCTGGTGGCGGACCGGAAACTGTACATCCTGTCCCAACTGCCGGTCGGGATTCCGGCTGCGTCGATCAGTTCGCCCAACCGCGCTTCGCCGCGAGTCCCTGATCCGATCGAATGCCGCAGCGAGCGCGGGACTTTCTTCTTCCACGACCACAAACTTGTCTGAGGATGCCGGTCCGCATCCGGTCAGAAGGAGCAGGACGGCGGAGCCGAGTACCAGCCGAACTAGACTACGGTGGGCAGGATTGCTATTCATGAGCCTCGGTGAGACGTTTCTTGATGTCTTCTTCGAACTGATTCGCCATGCGCGTCAACACCATCCGGGCGAGAATCGGATTGTGGATCTCGCTCTCCGTCATCAACCAGGCGAAGGCATCTTCGGGATAGCTGACCGAGCCGTCTCGTCAACGGTGAAGCGAGCGTCTTCCGCGGCCTGAATGGCGCTGACTGCAACGGATTTGGCGGAGCTGAGCGCTGAAACGATGTGGAAGTGATCTGCTTCGCGTCCTCGAAGGCTGTCACCACCTTCGACAGCGAAGACTTTGCCTCGTCCCCCTTCCATCGCATCGAATCGCCGGCGTCCCTGCGCCAGAAACCAGGTGAATCAGCGAGCTGATGAGAAATCACGTCGCGTTGCTCGGTGATCTTCTGCGCACACCGACTCCATTCGTCGGCTTGTGACGTGAGCGCGTCGAATGTCCAGCTACGGATTTGCGACTTGGTCGGAGGAACCCAGCTCATCGTGGTCCGGCTTCCCCGAGACCGGCATCGGACAATTCCGCGATCCGCTGCGCTTGCTCCGCCTGCTGACGGTTGTACTCGGCGATGCAGATCCCAGCCGAGTCGCTGATCTCTTTGAGTTGAACATTCACGCCGCGAACACTCAGCTCAGCCCGAGCGCCGGCCTTCATGAAGGCATGTCCGAGCCCCGAGCCCTGCAGCGCATCATCGATATCCCACATGTGGGTAGTCGCCTTCACCGCAGCCAGCTCGCCTTGCGCCTGGCCGAACAGGCCGATCATGCCCTCGAGTTCGACTTGCCCCACGAACAGATCTGACATCCGTCCCCCTAGAACTCGTATCGCCGTCGGACAGGTTGGCCCGCTAGCATGATCGAAACAGAGATCCCGGGGGAGCGTGTACTCGAGTTGTACCCGAACAGCGGTGACATCGATCCGATCACCAACCGAATCGACTCGGTGCAGCGGGCCCTGATGACGGACCGATCCAGCGCATCGCGCTACGGCGTCGCTGTCGATGTTCTGGCGGACGGGACGCTGGAATCGGTTCGCATCGACGAGAGCGTCACACTGGCGCCGAGTTGGGCGCATTGATCACCGAACTCGCGCGGGAGGCGTTGGAGCTTGCTCGCACGAACGTGCGCGAGCGCCTCTCCGAACTTCGCGCGGACTCACGCATAGCGGCCGCCGTCGAGGCGCTCGACCTTGCCTCCGAACGCCCGTATGCAGCATCAGTAGATCCCGTGAAGCCACATGAACCGACAGACGATGATCTGACCGAGGAAGAGTTGATCGAGCAGAACCAGCGGCGTCACTGGTCGTACTGGTAGACCATGCTCCGGCCGGGCCGCCGCGCCCCACCGAACTGGTGTCGATCGTTACCGCCGTCCGATCAGGCATGCTCTTGGTCTGCACGCTCGCCGTGCATCTGGCGACGCTGCCCGCCGACAGGCCGACGGGGCAGCTCTGGGGTTACCTTCAGAGGTTCCGGGATCAGGTCGCCTCTGGCTGCGGACGATCCGGCCACCACCCTGATCGAAGTCCGAGTCGCGTCGTTCGACCTCATCGACAGCGGCGAACGACCGACAGTCGCGCACAGGCTGTGGACACGGCCGTTCGTCGCGGGCCTGCCATCGGATATGGCCGATGGCGTCGTGGCCGGGTCTGACCAGCGACGCACGAGTTCAGTGGTCTCCGGGGGTTCTTCGGGTCGACCGCGCGGGATGCGATGTCATGAATTCCTTCGAGGCGATCTTCGCGAGAACGGCTCCGTTGTTGGGGATCGTGATCTCCGGCAAGCGTTCCGGCGCGATCCCGAATCGATACTTCGGGCCGCAATGCAGGATTGGTGAGCGCGGGCCGGCCCCGGCCCGGTGGGGAGTAGGTCGACCGGTGTCGTCGATCTTTGGGCGCCTGGGGACAGCTCACGCCGTACTCGGACGGTCGGCTCCGACATGTCTGTGCAACGAGACGGCGAGCCCGCGTCTCGAGTCGGTGCAGGCCCGCCGTCTGGGTGGTGAAGCCCGAGATCAGTTCGGAGCGACCGTCCCAGGGGCTGTGCGCAGGGCGGCGAGGGCGTCGAGGCGCTCCTCGGCCTCGTCGACGATGCGCTCGATGAGTTCCTTGCAGGTGGGCAGGTCGTCGATGATGCCGGTGACCTGACCGGCGGCGAGGACCCCTGCTTCAGTGTTGCCTTCGACCAGGCCCGCGCGCAGGAGCATGGGGGTGTTGGCGGCCATGATGACCTGGGACCAGGTGAGGTCTTTGGTCTTGCGCATGGCCAGGCCGTCGCGGACCAGAGTGGACCACTTCATGCCGGTCATCTTCTTGAACTTCGCCGCGTTCGAAGCCGCCGCGACGAACCCGCGCCAGTTGCCCGAATGCTCCAGGCGATCAACCAGTTCGGTGTTGAGCACCCGGTGCGGCATGCCGTCGACCTTGAGGGAGACGACGGTGTCCTGGAGGTGGCGGTTCAGGTATTCCTGCTTGACGGCATCGGGGACGCTGCTGTCCTGGGTGAGCAGGAAGCGGGTGCCCATCGCGACGCCTGCCGCGCCGTAGGCGAGGGCGGCGGCCAGGCCGCGGCCGTCGAAGAAGCCGCCCGCGGCGACCACGGGGATGTCGACGGCGTCGAGGACCGAGGGGAGCAGCAGGGTGGTGGCCACGGGGCCGGTGTGGCCGCCGCCCTCGCCGCCCTGCACGATCACCGCGTCGGCGCCCCAGGAGGCCACCTTCACCGCGTGCTTGGCCGCGCCGATCGACGGAACGACCACCACGCCCGCGTCTTTCAGTTTGGCGATCAGATCCTTCTTCGGGGCGAGCGCGAAGGAGGCGACGGCGACCTTCTCGCGGATGAGCAGGTCGATGCGCTCACCGGCGTCGGAGGCGTCGGCGCGGATGTTCACGCCGAACGGGCGGTCGGTCTGGGCCTTGGTCTTGGCGATCGCGGCCTCGAGCTCGGGGTAGGTCATGGTGGCCGAGGCGAGGATGCCGAGGCCGCCCGCGTTCGAGGTGGCCGAGACCAGGCCGGGGCCCGCCACCCAGCCCATGCCGGTCTGCACGATGGGGTGCTCGATGCCGACCAGGTCGGTCAGGGCGGTGCGCAGCCGCGGTGCCGGTGCGTTCACGTGGACGGCACCTCCTTCTCGCGAATCTTCCTCGGGTCGAGCACTTCCCGGATGATGCGCAGCTGCTCGGGCGTCGGGTCCGGGGTCACCGGGGCCTCGGCGAGACCGGCGATCTCGAAGGAGGTGTTCTCGGCGACCTCCTCGGGGGTGACGCCGGGGTGCAGGCTGCGGGCCCGCATGGAGTGGCCGGGGCCCTCGAAATCGAAGACGCCGAGGTTGGTGACCACGCGGTGGATCTTCAGGAAGCGGAAGGCCGGGTTGTCGGGGTCCACCTTGTCGTAGCCGACGCCGCAGACGATGTCGACGGCATCGACGAACACGCGCTTGCTGTGCTTGGCGACCCAGTAGCTGGTGGCGTGGTTGATGGTGTTGCCCGGTGCGCCGCGCAGGCCGAACATCTGGCGGGTCGGCTGCTGGTGCGGGCCGAAAGCGGAGAGGTTCTGGTTGCCGTACTTGTCGATCTGGTTGGCGCCCATGACGACATGGCGACGGCCCGAGGCGAGCACGTCGAACACCTTGCGGAAGGGGATCCAGCCCTCGGTGGGGGAGCTGCCGCCGAGCGGGGGAGTGTCGGCGAGCAGCAGGGCCTCGCCGTCGGACATCAGCAGATCCGGTTCGGTGGTGAGGCGGGCCAGGCGCGCGCCGAGGGTGGCCATGGGGGTCATCGGCGAGGCGACGATCTCACCCGCGCCGTCGAAGATCTCCGCGCAGGCCACCGCGCAGTACTCGGCCCTGGTGATGGTCTCGGTGCTGGTCATCCCTGGTTCTCCTGTTCCGCGAACCGGCGGACGGCCGCCTGGTACTCCTCCTCGGAGACCGCCAGATAGGTTTCGGCGAACTCCTGCCAGGTCTCGGGCGTCTTGGCCGCCTCGACGTAGTGGCGCTGGAACTTCTCGTCGCGCTTGTAGTCGCCGGCGAAGGTGAAATGCGCGCCGTTGGGGGCCTCGATCACACCGTCGACCATCATGCGGTTGAGCAGCAGTTGCTGCGGAGCAACGGTTTTCACCAGCTCCTCGGTGCTCACGACGCGCTCGGCGGTGAGATAGCGGCGTTCGGCGGCCATGCAGTAGAGGTCGTCGAAATACGGGTCGATGCCGGTGTAGGCGGCGTTGCCGTGCTCGTCGGCCAGGTCGAGGTGGACCAGGGCGGCGTCGAGGTTCAGCGCGGGCATGGCGGTCAGGGTCTCGGACCTGCCGTCCGGCGCGGGATAGGGCGAGGTGACGGTCTTCAGCTCGCCCTCCCAGAAGGTGAACACGTCCGAGCCGAGGCCGGCGCGGATGGGCAGGAACGGCAGGCGGGCGGCGGCGGCCTCGAGGCCGGCCTTGAGCATGCCCTCGTCCATCTCGCGGGAGACGATCGCGCCGGTGGTGCGGGCCTTGCCGAACCACGGGTCGTAGAAGGGGGCCGAGTCCAGGGAGACGAAGCCGTAGTAGGCCTTGCGCACCTTGCCCGCCGAGCACAGCAGGCCCAGGTCGGGACCGCCGTAGGTGACCACGGTCAGGTCGGTGAGGTCCGAGCGCAGGATGGCGCGGACCAGGGCCATCGGCTTGCGGCGCGAACCCCAGCCGCCGATACCGATCGTCATGCCGCTGCGCAGCTCGCCGACCACGTCGTCGAGCGACATTCGTTTGTCTTTCATCGGTCCTTACTCCTGGTTGGCGGTCTTGCGGGCCGCGAGGTCGTCGTCGAAGCGGGCGCGGATCTCGTCGGCCACGCCCGCGAGGTTCAGCTCGAAGGTGAAGCCCTGCTCGTAGCGGTAGCTGCGGTGCACGTCCTGGGTGTCGATGCCGTTGAGCGCGCGCTTGGCGGCGCGGATGACCCGGCCGTCCTTGGCGGCGATGTTCTCGGCGACCTTCAGCGTCGCGGCGTCGAGTTCGGCGCGCGGCACCACCTGGAACACCGAGCCGTGGTGGTGCAGCTGCTGGGCGGTGATGGTGCTCGCGGTGTAGAACAACGCGCGCATCAGGTGCTGGGGGACCAGCCTGGCCAGGTGGGTGGCCGCGCCGAGCGCGCCGCGGTCGACCTCGGGCAGGCCGAAGGTGGCGTCGTCGGAGGCGATCACGACGTCGGCGTTGCCGACCAGGCCGATGCCGCCGCCCAGGCAGAAGCCCTGCACCGAGGCGATCACCGGGACCGGGCAGTCGTAGACGGCGCCGAAGGCCTCGAAGCAGCCGTGGTTGGCGTCGATCAGCGCCTGGTGACCCGGCTTGCTCTGGATCTCCTTGATGTCGACGCCTGCGTTGAAGCCGCGGTTCTCCGCGCGCAGCACCACGACCTTGGTCTCCGGGTCGCGCCCGGCTTCGCGCACCGCGTCGGCGATGGCGAACCAGCCGTCGGTCGGGATGGCGTTGACCGGCGGGTAGTCGATCGTGACGACGGCGATGCCGGTGGATTCGGTGTGACGGTTGATCCCCATCGCAGGCCCTTCGTTGACCCAGCTCTGTCGAGAGAGCAGGTGGTTGGCAAAGCAAGCAGTTGCTTGGTAGGTTAGCACGGTGGCACTCGAAATCGACCTGTCCGATCGCGTCGTCCTGGTGACCGGCGGGGTGCGCGGCGTGGGCGCAGGCATCAGCCGGGAATTCCTGGCCGCGGGCGCGACCGTTGTCACCTGCGCGCGGCGCGAACCCGAGACGCCGGTGCATCACGACGGCAGGCAGGCGCACTTCCTGCCCTGCGACGTGCGCGACGCCGAGGCGGTGCGCGGCCTGATCGACACGGTGGTCGCCACCCACGGCAGGCTCGACCACGTGGTCAACAACGCCGGTGGCGCGCCGTTCGCGCGGGCGGCCACGGCCAGCGTCAACTTCCACACCAAGATCCTCGAGCTGAATCTGATGTCGGCGCTGTGGGTTTCCCAAGCCGCCAACGCGGTCATGCAGGAGCAGGCCGAGGGCGGGTCGATCGTGATGATCTCCAGCCTCAGCGGGCACCGTCCCTCGCCGGGCACCGCCGCCTACGGCGCGGCCAAGGCGGGCGTGGACAGCCTCACTCAATCGCTGGCCATGGAATGGGCGCCGAAGGTGCGGGTGAACTCGCTGATCGTGGGCCCGGTGGAGACCGAGCTGAGCGAGCTGCACTACGGCGACCGCGCCGGGATCGAGGCGGTGGCCGCCACCATTCCGCTCGGGCGGCTGGCCGCCCCCGCCGATGTCGGCCGGGTGGCCGCCTTCCTCGCCTCCCCGTTGGCCGCCTATGTCAGCGGCGCGATGGTGCAGGTGCACGGCGGCGGCGAGCGACCGCCCTTCCTCGACGTGGCGACGGCGGGCAACGTGCACGCGCCGCACCGGTCCACGGGCAGCGCGACGAACGGGACCGCGCAGGCCGACGGCAGCCCGGCGGCCAACGGGACCGCCTCGACCAGCGGTGCGGGCGAGCAGCGGCGGGCCTGACCCGCGTCGAGCCCGGCCCGTGGCGACGACCCCGATCCGCACTGGAACGAAACCGCATAACGAAGAAGGACAACGGAATGGTTGAGCAGATCTGCGCGGGACGCGTCGTCATCGTCACCGGCGCTGGGCGGGGGATCGGCCGCGCGCACGCGCTGGCCTTCGCCGCGGCGGGCGCCAAGGTGGTCGTCAACGACATCGGCACCTCACTGCACGGCGATGCCACCGGCGAGCGCCCGGCCGAGCAGGTGGTGGCCGAGATCGTCGCCGCGGGCGGCGAGGCGGCGCCCAACTACGACGACGTCGCCGACTGGGCGGGCGCGCGCAATCTCGTCCAGCAGGCCGTCGACACCTACGGCAGGCTCGACGTGCTGGTCAACAACGCCGGTTTCGTGCGCGACCGCATGCTGGTGAATCTCTCCGAAGAGGAATGGGATTCGGTGGTGCGGGTGCACCTCAAGGGCCATTTCGCCACCATGCGCCATGCCGCCGAATACTGGCGCGCCGAATCCAAGGCCGGGCGTCCGGTGGACGCGCGCGTGATCAACACCAGTTCCGGCGCGGGCCTGCAGGGCAGCGTCGGGCAATCCAATTACGGCGCCGCCAAGGCGGGCATCGCCGGGCTCACCCTGACCGCCGCCGCGGAATTCGCCCGGTACGGGGTGACCGTGAATGCCATCGCGCCCTCGGCGCGCACCAGGATGACCGAAACCGTTTTCGCCGACATGATGGCCGCGCCGGAATCCGGGTTCGACGCCATGGCGCCGGAGAACATCTCCCCGCTGGTGGTGTGGCTGGGCAGCGCGGAATCCGCGAACGTCACCGGACGGGTGTTCGAGGTCGAGGGCGGCAAGGTCGCGCTGGCCGACGGCTGGCGGCACGGGGTGGCCGTCGACCGCGGCGCCCGCTGGGAGCCCGCCGAGCTCGGTCCGGTGGTGGCCGACCTGATCGCCAAGGCCGCGCCGCCGGAAGCGGTGTACGGAGCCTGATCCGAGGCCGCGGCCTCACCCCTCTGCGCGGTTGCTACCGTTCTTCGAACATCATGCGGGTAGCGCATTAGTATGTGCTCCCATTGTGTGACGTCCGGGCGCGCGTTCGCGATCGGGCGGGATTGCCGCTGTACAGAGGGGAGGCCGGCGCATGGCCGCTGGTCGCACGAGGCGCGTCGTGGCCGTGGCGAGTGCTGTTGCCGGAATTGCGCTGTCCGCGTCGGCCGGGGCCTGGGCCGCGCCGCACGAGCCCACCGGCGGTCGGCCGACGACCGGCCCCGTCCCCACCGAACCCGCCCGCCCCGATGCCGCTGATCCGTCTGCTGAGCAGGGCGGAGCGGGTGGTGACGGCTCGGTGGCCGATGGCGATCCCGCGCCGGGGGAGTCGCGGGAGAATCCCGGTCAGGGAAATCCGCACCAGGGCGAATCCGGTGACCCGGATGTAGCGGCGCCGGGAAATTCCGGCGCGGGCGCGCCGGGCGGGGGTGGACCCGGCGCCGGGAATTCCGGCGACGGCGCCGGAAGTGGCGGGCAGGGGAATCCCGGTGGCGCGAGTCCCGGCAACGCCGGCGGCGAGGCCGACGGCAATGGCACCCTCGGCAACGGAAATCCGAACAACGGCAACCCCGCGGGTGGCAATCCCGGACAGGGCAATTCCGGCTACCAGGGCAATGCAGGCGACCGGGGCAATGCAGGCGACCGGGGCGGCTCGGGCAACGGTAACAGCGGAGCGGCCCCGGTAAATCAGGACGGCGCGGCTAATCCGCCCGCGGCGAACCCCGGTGC
>NZ_JARWRU010000999.1 GCF_029867845.1 Nocardia farcinica
CCGTCGATCAGGCTGCCGATGCCCGGCGCCTCGGGCAGCGCGGGGAGCCCGCCGCCCGCCTCGTCCACGAACAGCCCGACCGCGCGGGCCGGCATCGGGACCACCCGGTCGACGGTGAAAGCCGCGTCGCTGCCGCGCAACTGCTCGACCCCGCCGTCGCCGGCCAGCACCGCGGTCACCGCGCCGTGCAGGAACACCGCGAGACCGCCCTGTTCGGCCGGGGAGACGATGCCGAAATCGATGGGCACGCCGGGACTGATCCGCTCGGCGTGCTTCATCAGCCAGCGGGTGGCCTCTCGCGCCACCAGCGGGCCGGGCCCGGACGGCTGGAATCGCTGGGCGTCGCGCACGATCTCGCCGAGCGCGTGCAGGGCCAGCGCCGCTGGCTCCTCGGGGGTGAGCCTGGTCCGGCCACGATGGGCGACCACCAGCAGCGCGCCGCACACACGGGCCACCGCGTGCCCACCGGCGACGATCTCGACCTGACGATCCTGCACCGCTATCGGTCTCCGCCCGCCTGATCGTCCCGATTGCCCGCCATGCGGTCCAGGGTATTGCACGGCCCGGCGCGGCGTCGCCGAGCCGTTGCTCATCCCTGCCTGTCCGAGGCCGGGTTCGGGTACCTTTTTCGGCAGGAACGGGAGGAACGAGGGGCGCGTCATGGCACGGACTCAACGCGTGGCGGCGATGGCGATGGCAGTGGCGGCGGTGACGGCGCTGGCCGGGTGCGGTGCGGTGCAGGGCACGGCACTACCGGGCGAACCGGACGTCCGCACCCTCGAGGTGGGCCCCTATCAGGTCACCAAGCATCGTTACGACCAGGAATCCGGTGGGCGGGGCGCGCTGCTGGAAGCCATGCGCATGTCCGAGACCGTGGTGCCGACCGTGCGGATCGACCCGTCGCTGCGCTACGGGCACGGCTCCAGCGTGCTCGGCGACACCCCGGCGGCGCTGCGCTATCTGGCCTCGGTGTCCAAGCCGGTGCTCGACACCCGTAAATTCGTCGCGGGCTACGCCGCCCAGGGCGGGGACGCGCCCGATCCGCCCGGCGAGGAGACCGCGGGCCCGGAGAGCACCGTGGTCACCACGGCGGTGCTGCGTTTCCCCGACGAGGCCACCGCCAAGCTGGCCGCCCGCGAACTCGAGGACGCCGACATCGGCGTCTCCCCAGACAACCAGCGGCTCGGTTCGACGAAATATCCCGACGCCTACATCCATTGGCGGCCCGGCATCGCCTCGGTGGGCACCTTCATCGCCCACCGCGAGTTCGTGGTCTCGCTGTACATCAGGCGGCCGAAGGCCGACAGCGCCGATCTGGTGACCTGGGTCGACAAGACCCTGGACGCGCAGCTGCCCGCGATGGACGGCTTCCAGGCCACCCCGGTCGACCGGCTCGACTCGCTGCAGGTCGACCCGGACGATCTGCTGGCCCGCGTCGCGGTGGAGGACCGCGAGGGCTGGGAGCCCGACACGTCTCGTTTCATGGTGGTGGCCGCGGTCGACGCCGTGCACAACACCGAGAACCAGGCCATGGCCGAGCGGCTGATCGAGGACTCCGGGGCGGACAAGATCGCCGTCGTCGGCCCCGACCTGCTGTTCCGGGTCCGTGACGGCGAGGCGGGACGCGTGCTCGTCGACGGGCTGCTCGAGGCGGTCTCGGCGACCTACGACCCGATCGACGCGCCCAAGGACGTGCCGGGAGCGAAGTGCGTGCAGCTCAACGAGCTCGGCGACCCCGACCGGCAGTACAAGTACCGTTGCTATGTGCCGTACAAGCGCTACGTCGGGATCCTCGTCAGCGACAGGGAGCCCGACGTACGGCAGAAGGTCGCCGCGGAATACGCGCTGCTGGCGAACAGCCTGTAACCACCGAGGCAGCGGTAGGTAGTATCCGCGGCGAGGCGATCGAGGCGATGAACTGGGGGGATGTACCGGTGATGTGGGGTGGGCGGGCACGGCTGCGGTGGCTGACGCCACAGTGGCTCGCGCCGATGATGATGCTGTCCGGTTGCGGGCAGACCGTGGAAGGAGCGGCGATCGGGGCGGTGACGCGGGTCGATCCCGCCACCCTGGAAACCGGCCCCTATCCGGTCGAACCCACCGCCTTCGACCCGGACATCCAGCATCCGTACCAGGTGTACGCGATCGAGGCCAGGCGCATGCTCGGCTATCTCGTGCCGCCCTTCGAGTTCGATGCCGAGCTCACGCACCTGGACGATGTCGAACTGATCGACAGCAGCTCCGACGGTCTCTTCGGCGACGGCCTCAACGCCGTCTATCCCGCCGAGTTCCAGGATGTGATGCAGCGCCACCACCTGATCGCCGGGGTACTGACGATCAGGTCGAACGACAGCGTCCGCGCGCTGAAGCTGGCCAATCACGCGCTGCTGCGCTTCCCCTCCGACGAGGCGGCGCGCGCCGCGGCCGCCGACCTCGACGCGACGCTGCACGGTCTCAACCCCGACCTGCGCGGACTGCCCGTCCCCGGTCACGAGGGCGTCGAGTACCGCACCGGCAACGGCTCCAAGGGCTACCTCGTGGTCGCGCGCGGCCCGTTCGTGGTGCTCACCATGCTCAACCGGCACGAGCCCGACGAGGAGGCGATACTCGCCGTGGCCTCCGATCTGCTCGACCTGCAGTTCGAGCGGCTGGCCTCGGCCACCGTCACCCCCATCGACGAGATCCTCGACCTGCCACTGGATCCCGACGGCATCATGCGCCGCACCCTGCCCGCGATGAAGGGCGAATGGCTCTACGGCGAATCGTTCGTCGGCGCGCTGTCGCCGCAGGCGCAACTGCACTTCGAACTCGACGGCGCCGCGGCACGCGAGGCGTTCGAGGACGCGGGGGTCGACCTGGTCGCCCGCAACTACGCCACCGTCTACCGCGCCGGCGACGAACAGGCCGCCCTCCGCCTGCACACCGTGCTGGCCGGACCCGCCCGCGACGACGAGGAGATCGACCCGCCGCCCGGCCTGGACGACGCCCGTTGCCGCGTGCTGGCGCAGGAGGACCCGGTGAGCGAATACGGTTCCGTCTGCGTCCTGGCCTACGGCCGCTACGTCGCGGTCGTCGGCTCGACCCAGCCGTCGTCACTGGGCCTCGACCCCGGCCTGTACCAGCGCGCGGCGGCCCAGTACGCGATCCTGGCGAGGAGCGAGGCATGACCGCCGGTGTCCGCACGCGCCGCCGCGCCCGCGCGCTGGCGGTGGCCGTGACCTGCCTGGTGATCGCCGCGTGCGGCGGCGAGAGCGATACGCCCGCCCCCGTGCTCACACTCGATCCCGGCAACTACCCGACCACCCCGCGTGACATGGAGGCCGAGCGCACCCCCGCCACCGGCTCCCGGCAGGAGTCGATCCGGCTGGCCGAGCACGTGGTGCTGATGATGGACCTGAACCCGCGCCTGGTGTTCGGCAGCCGCAACATCACCACCCGCCACCTCACCGCCCAGCATCCGACGGTGTCCGGGTTGTTCGAGTCCGTCGCCGATTACAACGCCAGGATTCCCGGCCTCGTCGCGGGCTGGCGCACGGCGGGTTCCCGCCGGGAGCAGACCAACCTCGGCCTGGACGCGACCCTGACCGTCCTGCGGTTCACCACCCCGGAGCAGGCCGAGAACGCCAAGAACGTGCTCGCCGAGCTGAACAACGAGAAATTCCCACCCAAGGAGCCGTTGACGCTGTCCGGGCATCCGTCGAGCCGCGCCTACCGCACCGCCTACGACTCGGTGCAGGCGTGGACCACGCACGGCGAATACCTGTTGCAGACCTACGTCTCCGACGGTCTGGCCCTGCCGCCCGACCCCGCGCCGCTGCTGGAGTTCACCCGTTCCGTCGTCGACGAGCAGATCCGCCGCCTCGACTCCTACGACCCGACGCCGCCCGACCGCCTCGACGAGGTCCCCGCCGACATCGACGGCCTGCTCGGCCGGACCCTGCCCTACCCGGAACCCGGCAACTACAACGACCCAACCGCCGTCTACCCGGCCCGGGTCTTCCTGCATGTCGACAGCCGCCCCGACCTCACCGCCCGCGCCTTCGAGGACGCGGGCGTCGACCTGGTGGCCCGCGCCGACTCCCTGATCTACCGCGCCGCCGACACCGCCGCCGCCGAGCGCCTCGTCGGCGCCCTCGTCGAACAGCACACCGACATGTCCCCCACCGACGCCCCCGAGGGCTCCCCTCCCGGCACCCGCTGCGTCCAGGAACCCGCGGGCACCCCGGAATCCCCCCGCCCCATCCGCACCACCCAGTGCTATCTCACCCACGACCGCTACG
>NZ_JARWRU010001000.1 GCF_029867845.1 Nocardia farcinica
CGCGTGGTCCTGGAGCGGCCCTACGCGCTCGACCCCGCCGCCGTGCCGGAGGAGGCGGACCTGGTGGTGCTCGGCAATCCCACCAACCCCACCTCGGTGCTGCACCCCGCCGAGACCGTCCGCGCGCTGCGCCGCCCCGGCCGGATCGTGGTGGTCGACGAGGCCTTCATGGACGCGATCCCCGGCGAACCCGAATCGCTGGCGGCCACCGCCTGCCCCGATGTGCTGGTCCTGCGCAGCCTGACCAAGACCTGGGCGCTGGCGGGCCTGCGCTGCGGCTACCTCCTCGGCGACCGGGCCCTGCTCGACCGCCTGGCGCACGGCCGCCCGCACTGGCCGCTGGGGACCCTGCAACTGGAGGCGATCCGCGCCACCGCCACACCCGAGGCCGTCGCCGAATCGCAGGCCTGCGCCCGCACCCTGGCCGAACGGCGAACGGCGATGACCGGCCGCCTCGCCGGCCTCGGCCTCGACGTGCACGCCCCGGCGCATGCCCCGTTCCTGCTGCTCGGCGTGCCGGACGGGGCGCGGATGCGCACGCGGCTGGCCGACCTGGGCATCGCGGTCCGCCGCGCCGACACCTTCCCCGGTCTCGGCCCCGATCACCTGCGGGTGGCGGTGCGCGCGCAGGCCGAGGTGGACCGGTTGATCGACGGGTTGCGGGCATCGCTGCCGACCTGCGGAACAGGAGGACGAGGGTGACGAAACTGGCAGATCTCATCGACGCGCTCGACGCGGCCTACCCGCCGCGGCTCGCCGAATCGTGGGACTCGGTCGGACTGGTGTGCGGCGACCCCGGCGACGAGGTCGCCCGCGTGCTCTTCGCCGTCGACGCCACCGCCGAGGTGGTCGAGGAGGCGATCGACTGGCGCGCCCAGGCGCTGGTCGTGCACCACCCGCTGCTGCTGCGCGGGGTGGACACCGTTGCCGCCGACACCCCGAAAGGCGCGCTGCTGCACCGGCTCATCCGTTCCGGGTGTGCCCTGTTCACCGCCCACACCAACGCGGACTCCGCCGACCCCGGCGTCTCCGACGCGCTGGCCGCCGCCGTCGGCCTGACCGTCACCGGCCCGCTGGAGGCCGAACCCGCCTCCCCCGTGGACAAGTGGACCGTCCAGGTGCCGCGCTCGCACACCGACGCCGTGCTGCGCGCCCTGTTCGCCGCCGGTGCGGGCGGTTCCGGTGAGTACCGGGAGTGCGCCGTGCGCATCCCCTCCGAAGGACAGTTCCGGCCCATGCCCGGCGCGAACCCGGCGATCGGCAGGATCGGCGACCTCGAGGTGGTCGCCGAGGACCGCGTCGAGGTCGTCGCCGCCCCCCGCGCCCGCGCCGCGATCCTGGCCGCTCTGCGCGCCGCCCACCCCTACGAGCAGCCCGCCTATCACGTCACCGAGCGCGCGGACATCCCGACGGGGCTCGGCCTCGGCCGCGTCGGCGAGCTGCCGGGGCCGCTGACCCTGCGTGAGTTCACCGAACGCGTCGCTGCGGGCCTGCCGCCGACCGTGTGGGGCGTGCGCGCGGCCGGTGACCCGGACCGGACGATCCGGCGGGTCGCGGTGTGCGGCGGCGCGGGCGACTCGTTGCTCGGCACGGTCACCAGGCTCGGCGTGGACGCCTATCTCACCGCCGACCTGCGGCACCACCCGGCCGACGAGCACCTGCGGGGGCACGGTCCGGCCCTGCTCGACGCCGCCCACTGGGCCTCCGAATTCCCCTGGTGCGCACAGGCCGAGTC
>NZ_JARWRU010001001.1 GCF_029867845.1 Nocardia farcinica
GCGTTGCCCTGTTATTCGTCTCGCTTCATTCCAACTTGTACACCGAGGTCGTGGGTGCCGCAATAGGAGTCCCAGGCGTGATCGCGGTGCGCGGCAACGGCTATCGATCGGTTAATCGGATGTCCGCAATATCGGTGAAACAATGATGTACCGCAGCGGAAACGAGTCGGATCCGGGTCGCCGGTGGGAAGCCTCGTGCCGGGCGACTCCGCGGCGGGGTCATCGGATCGCGATGCGGGATGATGCGGAGTGTGCGCTGTTCACGCACGGTCCGGGTGCGCGTCACCGCGGATGTGGAAACCGACTCATCGGTACTTGAAGTGTGGATGGTGCCGGTCCGTCGTTCGACGTGGACCACATTCCGCGGGAGCCCTTTTCGCTTCCCGCGGTCGTCCGAGCGACCTCGGCGTGCGCCCGGCAACCATGGTCGCCGGTGCGTCGGCCTGCCCGGCCGTGCGACGTGGTGCGGACTCAGCGGGCCGACGCGACCGCGGTGTCCGCCCGTGGACCGGCCGCCCTGCGGCGCGGCCGCCAATTCGCCAGCAGGGCGAGCGCGATCAGTAATTCGGCGATGTCGCCGAGGTAGTACATGAGTTCCCCTGCCCCTTGCCGCTCTGCGGCCGGCACCGGAATCCGCACGAAGAGCCCGGCGTAGAGCAGTTGGGAGATCACCGCGTGCCCGGCGACGGCGAGACCGAGCACGACCAGCCGGACCGGAACCGAGGGCCGGTCGGGTGCGGGATCCGGTCCGGCGACGACCCAGGCGAACAGATATCCGGCGACCACGAAGTGCAGGTGCACGAACAGGTGCAGGCCGGGACGGGTGGTGGTCGCGACGTACAGGGGCGTGAAGTAGAGGACGGCCATGCCGCCGATGGTGAGCACCAGCGCCACGAAGGGGTGGGCGATGAGGTGGGCGGGCCGCGAACGCAACACCCGCCCCACGAGCCGACCGCGCGCCGGGGTAACCGACCGCAGCAGCAGCGTCACCGGTGCCCCGAGGACCAGCCCCAGCGGCGCGTACATCCCCAGCAGCAGGTGCCGGAACATGTGGTCGCGGAAGTCGTCCGCCGGGAACGGGGACAGTGCCGGGGTCACCGCCACAACGAGCAGGGCGACGCCGGTGAGGAAGCTCGCGGTCCGCCACGGACTCCACCCGCGCGGCTCGCGTGCCCGGCGGATCGCGAACACCAGATAGATCGCGGCGATCACCGCGAGCGCGAGCAGCATCAGCGCGGTCGCGAGTCCGAGTCCGGGGCCGGGGCCGTGGTAGCCGTGCGCGTAAATTGTCACCGCGCGAGCCGGGCCTCGGCGCCCCGGCCGATCGGCTGGGCGCCGCGTTGCAGGAACCAGCCTGCGACGACGAGGACCGCGCCGAGTGCGAGGAACCCGAAATCCCACCAGAGCTGGTGCGCACCGCCGCGCACGTGGTGGATGCCGAGAATGTGGTGGTCGATCACGCCCTCGACCAGATTGAACAGCCCCCAGCCGACCAGCATCCAGCCCCACAACGCCCTGGATGCCCAGACCCGGCCGCGCGCCTCGACGACGCGGGAGTACAGCAGCCAGAGCCCGAACAGGACCGCCAGCCAGGTGAAGGTGTGGAACAGCCCGTCCCAGAGAGTGTTGATCTCCAGACCGTGCACCGTGTCGGCGGGGTAGGGATCGAGGCCGATGTTGTCGGTGCCGGTGCTGGTCAGCATGTGGTGCCACTGGAGCAGCTGATGCAGCAGGATGCCGTCGACGAAGCCACCGAGACCGATGCCGAGGACGATGCCGGGGAGCCGGATGGCGGGGGCGGGTGCCGCTGTCCGGTCGGCTGATGTTGTCCGATCTGGTGTGGCCATGCCGCGTTCCTTCTGTCCGATTCCGGGAGCCTGCGATGTCGCTGCCGGGTACCCCGGCGAACGGAAGGGAATCGCGGCCGGTCCCGGACAGCCGAGGGGGGCCCCCCCCGGGGGC
>NZ_JARWRU010001002.1 GCF_029867845.1 Nocardia farcinica
CCCCCCCCCCCACCCCCCGCGGGCCCCCCCGGGGCCCCCCCCCCCCCCCCGCCCCGCGCCCCCCCCCGGGCCCCCCCGGGCCCGGGCACGGCCTTCGACCCCCGCACCATGACGGCCACCGATGTGGTCGACACCGCGGACGCCGAGGCCGACCGCACCGTGGAGGCCCTGCTCTCCCCCGGCCTGCTGGTGGGCGAGCGCTCGGTGCGTCCGGCGAGCGTGGTGGTCCGCCGCCACCGCCCCGCCGCGTCCTGACCACGCGACGAGGCGCGCGAGATCACTTGGCGCGAGCGAACTTCCCGGTGATGCCCGCGACGATGCGCAGCAGGCCGCGCGCCGCCATCGGGAAGAACGCCGCCCGCATGAACTCGAAGTACTTCGGGTTGTAACGCGCCACATAGGAGATCGAGGCGTCCAGCGACTCGACCTGGTGCCACCAGAACATCGGAATGTAGAGGATGTCGCCGGAATCGAGCACCACATCGAAGGATTCGGCCTCGCGCAGGCGCGGATAGGCCGCGGTGTCCGGGTCGAACTCGTCGGGCAGGCCGGTGTAGGGGTCGTCGACCTTCACCGGCACCCGCCCGTAGACGTTGCGGTACTCGTCCGGCGGGAACAGCCGGACCCGCTTGCGCCCGTGCAACTGGATGAGCAGACCGTGCCAGGGATCGTTGTGCAGCGGGGTCAGATTGCCCGCCTGGCCCATCCACACGCTGCTGGCCGCGGTGCTCTGGGTGCGACCGCCGACGGTGGCGGGCAGTTGCCCGGCCAGCGGCCGCGGATCGGCGGCCGCGCGCGAGTAGTACTTCTTGTCCGGCCGGGGCGTGTCGAAGACCGCGTCGATGACGTCGCCGTACTCGAGCAGCTCCACCGGGGAGGTCTCCTGGGTGAAGACGTTGGTGGTGCTGGTCAGCGCGTAAACCTTGTCGGTGCGGTACTTCTCGCGCAGCCGCTGCGGCTGGTAGTCCTCGAACACCGGCCAGCTGCCCGCGATCTGCCGGATGACGACCGGGGTTCTGCGGTCGAACACCTCGGCCAGCTCCAGGTCCGGGTGCGCGGGCACCGGCTTGCCCGCCACGCCCCCGGTGCGCGGCCGCACCAGGTCCCGCACCGAACGCGCCAGGTAGAGCGCCGAACTCGCGCCCAGGATCGGCGCCAGTGTCAACGGCCTCTCGTCGTACCCCTTGTCCGTCATCTCACCACCTCCGTAGACATGCCCCGTACCGCGTCTGCCGACGCGGTCAACCACCGACGCTATCCTCGGGGCAAGCCGGGATCGATACAACAGAAATGGTGTCTGTACAGGGCGAACCGTCGAAGCGGATACTCGGCGGGTCGGCACGTCACCGCGCACCGGCGCCACACCCGGCGTGGCTCAGGACACGCCCGCGTTCCTGTCACGCGCTGTGGTGGCCGGCACGTCCGCCCCCACCCGCGCCCAGCGCCCGGACAGCGTGCGCCCGCCGACGGCGAGCAGTCGTAGCGCCATGAAAACCGTCAGACCCGACCAGATTCCGGCGATCCCCCAGTCCAGGATCAGCGACAACCAGATGACCGGCAGGAACCCGGCGATCGCGGCCGCGAGCGTCGCGGTGCGCAGGAAGGCGGCGTCGCCCGCGCCGAGCAACACCCCGTCGAGGGCGAACACCACACCGGCCACCGGAATCAGGGCCACGAAGAACCACCAGGCCACCGAGGTGCGGTCGAGCACGTCGGCGTCGGTGGTGAACAGCGTGGGGATCAGCGCGTGCCCGGCCGCGAACACCACGGCGAGCACCAGCGCGAACACCTCCGACCAACGGGTGACCCGGCCCGCGAGTCGCTTGGCCCCGGCCGCGTCACCGCCGCCGAGGGCCGCGCCGACCAGGGTCTGCGCGGCGATGGCCAGCGCGTCGAGGGCGAGGGCGAGGAAGGTCCACAGTTGCAGCACCAACTGGTGGGCGGCCACCGAGGCCGCGCCGAAGCGGGCCGCGACCGCCGCCGCGGAGACGAAGCACGCCTGGAAGGACAGGCTGCGCAGGATCAGATCCCGGCCGAGCACGAGCTGGGCCCGCATGACCGCCCAACGCGGCGTGGCGTCCACCCGCTCACGGACCAGCGCGGCCACGAACAACCCGGCCGTCACCACCTGTCCGGCGACATTGGCCACCGCCGAGCCTGCCAGCTCCATCCGCGGCGCGCCGAGCAACCCGTGCACCAGCACCAGGCACAACACGGCCGAAAGCCCCAGTCCGGCCACCACGAACACCAGCGGCCTGCGCGTCTGCTGCACGCCGCGCATCCATCCGTTGCCCGCCATGGCGAGCAGGATCAGCGGCACGCCGAACAGCGCGATCCGCAGCCAGGGCAGCGCCTGCTCGGCCACCTCCCCGCCGCCTGCGATGAGATCGACGACCGGCGCCGCCGCCGCCTGCATGATCAGCAGGATGAGCAGCCCGGCGCCGACGGCCAGCCAGCTCGCCTGCACGCCCTCGGCCACCGCGCCCGCCCGGTCGCCCGCGCCGTGCCTGCGCGCCGAGCGCGCGGTGGTGCCGTAGGACAGGAAGGTCAGCTGGGTGCTCACCTGCGCGAGCACCAGTCCGCCGACGGCGAGGCCCGCCAGCGCCGACGCGCCGAGCCTGCCGACCACGGCCAGGTCGAAGAGCAGATAGAGCGGCTCGGCCACCAGCACGCCCAGCGTCGGCACGGCCAAGCCGAGGATGCGGCGCGGTCCAGCCTCGGTCGTGTTCACCTGCGGCCCCGGTGTCCGCCTACCCGAGCGCTTCCAGCAGCGCCGCGACGATCTGCGCCGGGGCGCCCTCGGTCGCGTATCCCGCGGCGAAGCGGTGCCCGCCGCCACCGAGTGCGGTCGCCACCGCGGCGACGTCGACCCCGTCGTCGGCGCCCGGCCCGGAATTGCGGCTGCGCAGCGAGACCGTCCAGCGGCCCGGCTCGGTGCGCGACTCCTTGAACACCGCCGCGATCCCGGCCTCGGCGGCCGTGCGCACGATGTCGACCACGCTCTCGACCTCCTCGGGACGCACCCCGAGCACGTCGTCGTGGCCGATCACCACATAGGCCAACCCGACCCCGTCACACACCCTCGGCTCGAGCCGGGCGGTGGCCAGCACTCGCGAGAGCATGGGCAGCCAGGCGAACGGATGGGTGTCGAGCAGCCCGCGGGTGATCTCCGCGCCGTCGATGCCGGTGGCCAGCAGCCGCTCGGCCAGTGCGTGCGTGCCGGGGCGCACCCATCGGAACGAACCGGTGTCGGTGACCAACCCGGCGTAGAGGCAGTGCGCCACGGGCGCGTCGATGGGCTCACCCCAGGCGTCGAGCACCCGGGCGATGATGCCCGCGGTGGATTCGGCGCCCGGATCGACCACATTGATCGCGCCGAAGCAGGTGTTGGACCGGTGGTGGTCGATCACGATCGAGGTCGAAGCGCTGGTCAGCAGGTCGGCCAGCGCCCCCATCCGGCTCGCGCTCGCGCAGTCCACCGCGACCACCAGGTCCACCTCGCGGTCCACCCGCGCGGGCGGCACCAGCAGCTCCGCGCCGGGCAGTCCGCGCATGGAGGCGGGCAGGTCGACGGGGTCGGCGAAGGACACCCGCACGTCGACCCCGCGCCTGCGCAGCACCTGCCCGAGCGCGAGGCCGCTGCCGATGGTGTCGGCGTCGGGTTGCACGTGGCTGACCACGGCCACCGACCGTGCGGTGTCCAATGCCGCGACCGCCGCGCGCAACTCGGCGCCGAACGACTCCTCGCCGGATGCCGGCTGGTCGATCGAACTCTCGGCGTCGCTCATGCCGTCTGCCGAGATCCCGTCCGCCCCCGGCCCGTGTGCCCGTGGCCCGAACAGCGCAGTGTCATTCGCCGTCGAGCCGATCGAGTTTGTAGGGGTCGGCATCGCCGGCGGGCTTCGCCTCGGCGGCCGCCCGCGCCGCCGCCTCGTCCGAGGCGCGCGCCCGCGCGAGCAGTTCCTCCATCTCGCGGGCGGCGTCGGGCACCCGGTCGAGCACGAAAGCCAGCGTCGGGGTGAACTTCACACCGGTGCCCGCGCCCACCTTCGAGCGCAGCACTCCCTTGGCCTTGTCGAGACCGGCGGCAGCGGCCGCGTAATCCGGCTCGGTGTCGAGGGTCTCGCCCATGACCGTGTAGTACACCGTGGCCTCGCGCAGATCACCGGTGACCTTCGCGTCGGTGATCGTCACGAAACGCAGCCGCGGGTCCTTGACTTCGTACTCGATCGCGGTGGCCACGATCGAGGAGATCCGCTTCGCGAGTCGGCGTGCCCTGGCCTGATCCACCATGGCTGTTCCTCCTCACTTCATGAAAGAGCATTGCTGGACATCTGCCGGCCGGTGCGACCGGCTAGTCCTCCGGGCCGAACACCCGGCGGCGCACTGCCAGCAACTCCAGTTCCGGACGAGCGGCGACCTGCCGCTCGCATCTGTCGAGTACCGCGCTGAGGTGATTCATATCAGCGCTGACCATCGCCACACCGAGCAACGTGCGCCGGTACCTGTCGTGTTCCCCGGCCTCGGCCACGCTCACGCCGAAACGTTGCAGCTCGGCGAGCACCGGCCGGATCACCGACCGCTTCTCCTTCAGCGAGTGCACGTCGCCGAGCAGGATGTCGAACTCCAGTGCACCCAGGTACACCCGTACACCTTCCGCTAGCGCCGACCGCGCCGCGCGGTGCGCACCCGGGAGGGCACGCACCGCGCGGCGCCGGTCGGTCGAGGCGTCAGTCGCGCGGCTTCTCGCGCAGCTCGTAGGCCTCGATGATGTCGCCTTCCTTGATGTCGTTGTAGGTCAGCGTCATACCGCACTCGTAGCCCTCGCGGACCTCGGTGGCGTCGTCCTTCTCACGCTTGAGCGAGGAGATCGTCGTCGTCTCGGCGACCACCACGTTGTCGCGGATCAGACGGGCCTTGGCGTTGCGCTTGACCGAACCCGACAGCACCATGCAGCCGGCGATGTTGCCGACCTTCGAGGAGCGGAAGATGGCCCTGATCTCGGCGCGACCCAGCTCGACCTCTTCGTAGATCGGCTTGAGCATGCCCTTGAGGGCCTTCTCGATCTCGTCGATGGCCTGGTAGATCACCGAGTAGTACCGGATGTCCACACCCTCGCGGTTGGCCAGCTCGGTCGCCTTGCCCTCCGCGCGCACGTTGAACCCGATGATGATCGCGTTCGACGCCGAGGCCAGGTTGACGTTGGTCTCGGTGACGCCACCGACACCGCGGTCGATGACCCGCAGGCGCACCTCGTCGCCGACCTCGATACCCATGAGGGCCTCTTCGAGGGCCTCGACGGTACCGGCGTTGTCGCCCTTGAGGATGAGGTTGAGCTCCGAAGTCTCCTTCAGCGCGGCATCCAGATCTTCCAGGCTGATCCGCTTGCGGCTGCGCGCGGCCAGGGCGTTGCGCTTGCGCGCGTTGCGCCGGTCGGCGATCTGGCGGGCGATGCGGTCCTCGTCGACGACCAGCAGGTTGTCACCGGCGCCGGGCACCGAGGTGAAACCGACGACCTGGACCGGCCGCGACGGCAGCGCCGTCTCCACGTCCTCGCCGTGCTCGTCGATCATGCGGCGCACGCGACCGTAGGCGTCACCCGCCACGATCGAGTCGCCGACCCGCAGGGTGCCGCGCTGGATGAGCACCGTCGCCACCGGACCGCGACCGCGGTCGAGGTGGGCTTCGATGGCCACGCCCTGCGCGTCCATGTTCGGGTTGGCGCGCAGGTCCAGCGCCGCGTCGGCGGTCAGCAGGACCGCCTCGAGCAGTGCGTCGATGTTGGTGCCCTGCTTGGCGGAGATGTCGACGAACATGGTGTCGCCACCGTATTCCTCGGCCACCAGCCCGTATTCGGTGAGCTGCTGGCGGATCTTCTCCGGGTTCGCGCCTTCCTTGTCGATCTTGTTGACCGCCACGACGATCGGCACGTCGGCCGCCTGCGCGTGGTTGATGGCCTCCACCGTCTGCGGCATGACGCCGTCGTCGGCGGCGACCACCAGAATCGCGATGTCGGTGGCCTTCGCACCGCGGGCACGCATGGCGGTGAACGCCTCGTGACCCGGGGTGTCGATGAAGGTGATCAGACGGTCCTCGTCGCCGAGGTGCGTGAGCACCTGGTAGGCGCCGATGTGCTGGGTGATGCCGCCTGCCTCGCCCTCGCGGACGTTGGCCTTGCGGATCGTGTCGAGCAGGCGGGTCTTGCCGTGGTCGACGTGACCCATGACGGTGACCACCGGCGGACGGACCTGCAGGTCCGACTCGTCGCCCTCGTCCTCGCCGTAGGTGAGGTCGAAGCTCTCCAGCAGCTCACGGTCCTCGTCCTCGGGGCTGACGACCTGGACGACGTAGTTCATCTCGCTGCCGAGCAGCTCGAGGGTCTCGTCGTTGACCGACTGGGTCGCGGTGACCATCTCACCCAGGTTGAACAGCGCCTGCACGAGAGCGGCCGGGTTGGCGTCGATCTTCTCCGCGAAATCCGACAGCGAGGCGCCGCGGGCGAGGCGGATGACCTCGCCGTTGCCGCGCGGCAGCCGGACGCCGCCGACCGACGGAGCCTGCATCGAGTCGTATTCCTGGCGCTTCTGGCGCTTGGACTTGCGGCCACGACGCGGGGCGCCACCGGGACGGCCGAAGGCGCCCGCGGCACCGCCGCGACCACCGGGACCACCCGGGCGACCGCCGCCGCCACCGGGACGACCACGGAAACC
>NZ_JARWRU010001003.1 GCF_029867845.1 Nocardia farcinica
TCCCCCGGCCCCAGGTTCGCGCCCGGGGGGGGGCACGTCGGACTGGCGCCCGGGCTCCGGGCGCCTGTTCTCGTCTGCGGGGCCGACCGGCCGCCGCGCCGGCCCGAGGAGCTGGGCGAACGGGTCCCGGCACGATCACAGCAACCATGAAACAGGGGATCGCGAGCGGGCTTTCCTCTACTGTGAGGCGGTCACGGGCACACTCGTGGCTTACCTCTAGACAGGCGGAGCCGATGACTTCCTTCGACGAACTGCTCTCCAATGTTCCGGTCGCCCAGATCGCAAACCAGCTGGGTGTGGACGAAGCCACCGCGCGCACGGCCGTGCAGGCCGCGCTGCCGACGCTGCTCGGCGGGTTGCAGGCCAACGCGACCCGGCCCGAGGGCGCCTCGGCGCTGCTGGGGGCGTTGAACAAGCACGATCCCAGCCTGGTGGACGGTGACGGGTCGGTCGATATCGCCAAGGTGGACGCGGCCGACGGCGAGAAGATCGTCGACAAGGTGTTCGGCGGCGAGAAGAACACCGTCATCAGCGCGCTCGGCGCGACCGAGGGCACCGGCGGCAACCAGCTGGTCGCCCAGCTGCTGCCGATCCTGGCGCCGATCGTGCTGGCCTACCTGTCCAAGCAGCTGACCGGCGGAGCCGCGGCGCCGCAGGCCCAGGCCCCGGCCCAGCAGGCCTCGGCCGGTGGCGCGCTGGGCGACATCCTCGGCGGTCTGCTCGGCGGCAGCGCGAACAACAGCGGCATCGGCGGGGCGATCGGCCAGGCCATCGCCAAGAACGCGGGCGGCGCGCTCGGCAACGTGCTCGGCGGGCTGCTCGGCGGCAAGCGCTGAGCCGGGGCGCACCTCTATATGCCGGGGCGCACCTTTGCATACAGCGCCCCGGGACACCGCCCGGAACACAGGGGCACCCGAACGCGGCGCCCAGCAAGGGCTCACGGCCTGCCCACCCTCGCGGTGGGCGGGCCGTTCGGCTGTGAGGCGGCTCACGCGCGCGGCAGGCATGGGGACGGCCGGGGGCGGGGTACCAGATTCGGTGGCGTCGCGACAGCGCGCCGAGGTGTGCGTGCTAACGAAATCTGCCGCGCGCCGATAGAGACGGGAACCAAGGCTGCCGAGTGTGGGTGTGCATACCCCCGCGACGCGCTTGGGAGGCATACACTCGGAGTGGCCGCATCCTGCGGCGATGCCGCTGTGGGGACCATCGTCGTCCGGCGTGGGGACTTCGGTCCGCACTTCGGATCAGTGGCGCCGATGCGTTTCGCATCACACCTACGGTGCCGTAAGGTATGGCCGCGTCGACACGGTCCGACTCCGATGAAACGACCTGCAAAGCGGGCTAGCAGACTATGAAGGGCTGATACATGGCAAGGGATCTGACTCAACTCGAGCTGCTCACGGAGTTGGAGCCGGTTGCCGAGGAAAACGTCAACCGGCACCTCTCCCTGGCCAAGGAATGGCACCCCCACGACTACGTCCCGTGGGACGAGGGCCGCAACTTCGCGGCGCTCGGGGGCGTCGACTGGGACCCGGAGCAGTCGAAGCTGAGCGAGGTCGCCAAGGCGGCCATGATCACCAACCTGCTCACCGAGGACAACCTGCCCTCCTACCACCGCGAGATCGCCGAGAACTTCTCGCAGGACGGCGCGTGGGGCACCTGGGTCGGCCGTTGGACCGCCGAGGAGAACCGCCACGGCATCGTCATGCGCGACTACCTGGTGGTCACCCGCGGCGTCGACCCGGTCGCCCTCGAGAACGCCCGCATGATCCACATGACCAACGGCTTCGCCTCCCCGGCCGACGCCGACGCGGGCTTCCTGCACTCGGTCGCCTACGTGACCTTCCAGGAGCTGGCCACCCGCGTGAGCCACCGCAACACGGGCAAGGTCTGCGACGACCCGATCGCCGACCGCATGCTCCAGCGCGTGGCCGCCGACGAGAACCTGCACATGATCTTCTACCGCAACATGTGCGGCGCGGCCCTGGACCTCGTGCCCGACCAGGCGCTCGAGGCGATCACGATGATCCTGGAGAACTTCCAGATGCCGGGCGCCGGCATGCCCAACTTCCGCCGCAACGGCGTGCTGATGGCCAAGCACGGCATCTACGACCTGCGCCAGCACCTGGAAGAGGTCGTGCAGCCGGTGCTCAAGAAGTGGAAGGTGTTCGAGCGCACCGACTTCACCGCCCGCGGCGAGCAGACCCGCGAGCGCCTCGGCGCCTTCCTGGAGAAGCTGTCGCAGGACGTGGTCAAGTTCGAGGAGCAGCGCGACCGCATGCTGGCCCGCGAGGCCAAGAAGCGCGAGCTGGCGGGCGCGACCGCGGGCTGAGCACCGACGGTCGCCCGGAAGGGGCGGCTGCCCACAGCAGGTGAACACCGTCGCCGGAATGCCGGCGGCGGTGTTCGCCGTTTCGGCGGCGGTTCGCTTCCACGGCGGTCCGGGTCCCGCGGACGGGTCGACGCGGCCGGGCGGTGTGGCGCGAACTACTCCCGGATCGAGCGTCCGACCGGCGACGACCGGCTTGATGAGAGACTTGACCCGTGACGACGACTACCGAGGCGACGAGGACCACGCTGCGGATCGGCCCCTACCCGGTCGACCCGCCGGTCGTGCTCGCGCCGATGGCAGGCATCACCAACCTGGCCTTCCGCAAGCTGTGCCGGGAGTTCGGCAGCCCCACCTCGATCTACGTGTGCGAGATGATCACCGCCCGCGCGGTCGTCGAACGCAACGAGAAGACGCTGCACATGATGTCCTTCGACGCCGACGAGCATCCGCGCTCGATGCAGCTCTACGGCGTCGACCCGCACACGCTCGGCGAGGCGGTGCGGATCATCGTCGGCGAGGGCTGGGCCGATCACATCGACATGAACCTCGGCTGCCCGGTGCCCAAGGTGACCCGGCTCGGCGGTGGCGCGGCGCTGCCGTACAAGCGGGCGCTGTTCGCGCGCATCGTGCGGGCCATGGTGGCCGCGGCCGAGCCCGCTGGCGTGCCGGTGACGGTGAAGTTCCGCATCGGCATCGACGACGACCACCTGACCTACCTGGACACCGGCCGCATCGCCGAGGCAGAAGGCGCGCGGGCGGTGGCCCTGCACGCGCGCACGGCCGCGCAGCGCTACTCCGGGCAGGCGGACTGGTCGGCCATCGCCCGGCTCAAGGAGGCCGTCACCACCATCCCGGTGCTTGGCAACGGCGACATCTTCTCCGCCGACGACGCCGTGCGGATGATGGCCGAGACCGGCTGCGACGGCGTCGTGGTGGGGCGCGGCTGCCTCGGCAGACCGTGGCTGTTCGCGGAGTTGCAGGCCGCGCTGCGCGGCGAGCCGGTGCCCGCGCCGCCGAACCTCGGCCGGGTGGGCGAGATCCTGCACCGGCACGGCTCGCTGCTGGCCGAGCATCTCGGCGAGGACAAGGCGATGCGTGACCTGCGCAAGCACATGGCCTGGTATCTGATGGGCTTCCCGGTGGGCGCGGACCTGCGCCGCTCGTTCGCGACGGTGTCGAGCCTGAACCAGCTCGGCGATCTGATCGGACAGCTCGACCCGGACGCGCCGTTCCCACGCGACGCCGAGGGCCCGCGCGGGCGGCAGGGCTCGCCTGGCAAGGTGGCGCTGCCGCACGGCTGGCTCGACGATCCCGACGACCCGGCGGTCCCCACGGCCGCCGACGTCATGCACAGCGGCGGCTGATCTGCGGAAACGCCGTTGCGGCGCAGCCGGATTCCCACCGGCCTGCCCGCCCGTGGCGGAATCGTTATCATTGGCGAAATCGTTTCGTGCTGGTCGAGCTCGGCCCAAGCGACGGCAGAGAAGTAAAGCGAGGTTCGTTGGTGGGTGACGATCGGCACGGGCATGCCCAGCGGCCCGGAGGTCGTGCCCCGTGGGAGCGGGTTCCCGCGGCGGAGGGCGAACCCGAGGGCGTGCGGC
>NZ_JARWRU010001004.1 GCF_029867845.1 Nocardia farcinica
CGGGGGGGGGGGGGGCCCCCTCTTCGCCGGGGCGCCCCCGGGGGGGGGGCGGCGCCGCGCCCCCCCCCGGGCCCGGCCCGGACCGTCCTCTCAGTGCTGGACCGGGCAACCGCCCTTGGTCCGGTAGTCCACCTGGAACTCCTTGATGCCGTTGAGCCAGCCCGAGCGCAGCCGGTGCGGGTCGCCGATCTTGGTGATGTCGGGCAGGTGGTCGGCGATGGCGTTGAAGATCAGATCGATCTCCAGGCGGGCCAGGTTGGCGCCGATGCAGAAGTGGGCGCCGGTGCCGCCGAAGGACAGGTGCGGGTTGTCCTTGCGCATGATGTCGAACTTCTCGGGGTTCTCGAAGACGTCCTCGTCGAAGTTGGCCGAGCGGTACAGCAGCACCACGCGCTGGCCCTTCTTGATCTGCACGCCGCCCAGCTCGACGTCCTCGAGCGCGGTGCGCTGGAAGGAGGTGACGGGGGTGGCCCAGCGGATGATCTCGTCGGCGGCGGTGGCCGGGCGCTCCTTCTTGTAGAGCTCCCACTGGTCAGGGTTCTCCAGGAAGGCGATCATGCCGTGCGAGATGGCGTTGCGGGTGGTCTCGTTGCCCGCCACCGCCAGCATGATGACGAAGAAGCCGAACTCCTCCTCCGTCAGCTTGTCGCCGTCGATGTCGGCCTCGAGCAGCTTGGTGACGATGTCGTCGGCCGGGCAGGCCTTGCGGGCGGCGGCCATCTGGTAGGCGTAGCCGAGCACCTCGGCGGAGGCGACGACCGGGTCGGCGTCGTTGTCCGGGTCGTCGTAGCCGGTCATCTGGTTGGACCAGGTGAAGACCTTCATCCGGTCCTCCTGCGGGATGCCGATCAGCTCGGCGATCGCCTGCAGCGGCAGCTCACAGGCCACCTGGGTGACGAAATCGCCGGAACCGGCCTCGGCGGCGGCCTTGACGATCTGCTCGGCCTTGGCCGACAGCTCGGCGCGCAGGCCGTTGATGGCGCGCGGGGTGAAGCCGCGGGAGATGATCTTGCGCAGCTTGGTGTGCTCGGGGGCGTCCATGTTCAGCAGGACGATGCGCTGCAGCTCGATCTGCTCACGGGCGATGTCGTCGTTGAAGCGCGGGATGGCCGTGTTCTCGAAGTTGGAGAAGACGTCGCTGCGCCGGGACACCTCTTTGATGTCGGCGTGGCGGGTGACCACCCAGAAGCCGTCGTCGTGGAAGCCGCCCACCTCGGGCGACTGCGGGTTCCACCAGATCGGCGCGGTCCGGCGCAGCTCGGCGAATTCTTCGACCGGAACTCGCTCGGCGTAGATGTCGGGGTCCGTGACGTCGAACCCCTCCGGCAGATTCGGGCGGGCGTTCCGAGTCTCGAGCACCAGATGTCTCCTTCATTGCAGTTGCCTCGATCACCGAACGACTGAGGCCGACAAACTGAAACACGTTCTACAATCAATTCCAGCACAGCTGGCTGCACTAGTAAAGAAAACAAGCACAACCAGCTGTCACACGTTTCAGTCCACGAAGGAAGGTTCCCGATGGGCACTCCCGTCATCGTCGAAGCCGCGCGCACCCCGATCGGCAAGCGCCGCGGCGCACTGGCAGGCCTGCACGCGGCCGAACTGCTCGGCCTGGCCCAGCGCGGCCTGCTCGACCGGGCGGGCATCGACCCGGCGCTGGTCGAACAGGTGATCGGCGGCTGCGTCACCCAAGCGGGCGAGCAGTCCAACAATGTCACCCGGGTCGCCTGGCTGCACGCCGGGCTGCCCTGGCAGGTCGGCGCGAGCACCGTCGACGCGCAGTGCGGCTCCGCCCAGCACGCCGCCGGCCTGATCGCCGGACTCATCGCCACCGATGCCATCGAGATCGGCATGGCCTGCGGCGTGGAGGCCATGAGCCGAGTTCCGTTGGGCGCCAACGTCGGCGAGAACGCGGGCCCGCGCCGACCGGCGTCGTGGAGCATCGACCTGCCCAACCAGTTCGAGGCCGCGGAGCGAATCGCCAAGCGGCGCGGCATCACCCGCGACGACGTGGACGAGCTCGGCGTGCGTTCGCAGCGGCTGGCCGCGCAGGCCTGGGCCGAGGGCCGCTTCGACCGCGAGGTGCTCACCGTGACCGCGCCGGTGGTCGACAAGGAGGGCAACCTCACCGGCGAGACCCACGAGGTGTCCCGCGACCAGGGTCTGCGCGAGACCACCAAGGAGGGCCTGGCCAAGCTGAAGCCGGTGCTCGAGGGCGGCATCCACACCGCGGGCAGCTCCTCGCAGATCTCCGACGGCGCCGCCGCGGTGCTGCTGATGGACGAAAAGGCCGCGCAGCGCGAGGGATTGCGCCCGCGCGCCCGCATCCGTACCCAGGTGCTCGTCGGCGGCGAGCCGGAGTTCCATCTCGACGGACCGGTGCAGGCCTGCACCCGGCTGCTGGAGCGCTCGGGCATGAGCATGAGCGACATCGACCTGTTCGAGATCAACGAGGCCTTCGCCTCGGTCGTGCTCTCCTGGGCCCAGGTGCACAAGCCCGACTTCGATCGCGTCAACGTCAACGGCGGCGCCATCGCCCTCGGCCACCCGGTCGGGTCCACCGGATCGCGGCTCATCACAACGGCTCTGCACGAGCTCGAGCGCACCGGCAAGGGCACCGCGATGATCTTGATGTGCGCCGGCGGAGCCATGGCCACCGGCACCATCATCGAGCGCCTCTAGCCCGATCGGCCGAAATAGCGCCCCTCGTTGAAGGTTCATCCGCAGGTCGCCGAAACGTGTCGTACGCCACACCATCCACCCCGGCAGTAATTGTATGATCCGTCAGCTATCCCACAGTTATCATGGGATGAATTTTGAAGATGCTTGCTACGGGCTGGAACCGGTGCGTACCGGCTATCCACTAGAGACGTTGGGGCGACCCGCAAACGCGCCGGGGGGCGCGCGGAGGCCGGTCCGAGCCCCGGATTCCCCAGAGAAAACCCGAATCAGGCGTAGGTTTTCAGTTACTGAGCCGCTAATATCAATGATAGGTATCCGAGATAACGACTGTTAGTACAGTGAAGGGAATTGGGCGGCTCACAATGGCTGATTTCGCGGCGCGGCTGAACAAGCTGTTCGAAACCGTGCATCCCCCGGGGCGCAAGCCTCACACCAACGCGGAGGTGGCGGCTGCGCTGACCGCCTCCGGTCATCCGATCTCGAAGCCGTATCTGTCGCAGCTGCGGTCGGGTCAGCGGACGAATCCGTCGGATGAAACGGTGGCGGCGCTGGCCAAGTTCTTCAAGGTCAAGCCGGACTACTTCTTCAACGACATCTACGCGGCGAAGATCGACCACGATCTCGAGCTGCTGTCCCAGCTGCAGGGCTACGGACTGCGTCGCTTGTCGAGTAGGGCCTTCGACCTCTCCGAAGAATCGCAGAACCTGCTGACCTCCATGGCGGAGAAGTTGCGAGCGAGCGAAGGCTTGCCCGAAATTCCTCCGGACGGCACGGAATAGACGGACACCTACGCGGACAGTGCGGCCCCCGGGTCGCACTGTCCGCGTCTTGCCCGCCTCCCGCGTCGGCGCCCGCCGCCGGACCTCGGCCGCCGGGTCGCGCGAGGAGCGGGCAGGCGAGGCGGACCAATTCACGTTTCGGGCTCTCGCGCGGAAACTCTCTATTGCAAGTACAGACGTGCGTACATTTCCGCGATCGGATACCTATGGCACCGAAACCGGTTGGGACAACGCTTCCGGTGATCGCGCAGCGATCGCCAAAAGTCTGTGGCAAGACCCAGATCTCAGGGGTATAACCCCGTGGCGCCTCACGGTGCCCGCAACCGCCGGCCCATCTCACCGCGGAACGCCCACCGGGGTGAGATGGGGAGCAGGCCGGCGGCGGTCAGGAGCGCCGGGCAGCACCCGGCACGAGCAGTTCCTCGTCGGACTCGTCGAAGGCACGGGCGATCGCCCTGACCCAGCCGCGCGGGCTGATGCCCTCCGGCGGCACGATCCAGCGCGCGTCGACCACCGTCTCGCCCAGCGGGTTGCGCGCCCAGCGCGCCACCCGCTCGGGCCCCGCGCCCCCCAACGCGGGCGGGGGGGCCCCCGCGGAGAGCACCCCCCCCCGACCCGGCAGCCGGGAAAGCGCGGGCAAGAA
>NZ_JARWRU010001005.1 GCF_029867845.1 Nocardia farcinica
GGCGCGCTGGAACTACGTGCTCGACGGCATGGTCTCCAGCGGCAACCTCGACTCCGCCGCCCGGCCGCGGCGGCCGCGGCGGCTCCGGCGGTTCCGGGGCGAGCGGGCCGGGGAGGAAGTTCCCGTGGAAGACCATCCGGCGCGTCTGCTACGTGCTGGTGGCGCTGGCGATCGTGGTCCCGAGCGCGGTCTTCCTCTTCGCCTACTCGACCGTGTCGGTCCCCGAGCCGGGCGACCTGAAGACCAACCAGGTGGCCACGATCCTGGCCGAGGACGGCAGCACCGTCATCACGAAAGTGGTTCCCCCGCAGGGCAACCGCACCGACGTGACCATCGACCAGGTGCCCCCGCACGTCCGCAACGCCGTCATCGCCGCCGAGGACAGGGACTTCTACACCAACCCAGGCTTCTCCATCTCCGGCTTCGCGCGCGCCGCGCGCGACAACCTGCTCGGCAAGGAGAGCGCGGGCGGCGGTTCGACCATCACCCAGCAGTACGTGAAGAACGCGCTGGTCGGTGACGAGCGCTCGCTCGAGCGCAAGCTGCACGAGCTGGTCATCTCGGCGAAGATGGCGCGCCAGTGGAGCAAGGACGAGATCCTCGCCGCCTACCTGAACACCATCTACTTCGGCCGCGGCGCCTACGGCATCGACGCCGCGGCCAAGGCCTACTTCGGCAAGCCGGTGCAGGAGCTGACCGTCGCCGAGGGCGCGGTGCTCGCCGCCACCATCCAGCTGCCGTCGCTGCTCGACCCGGAGCAGAACCCCGAGGGCGCGCAGGCGCGCTGGAACTACGTGCTCGACGGCATGGTCTCCAGCGGCAACCTCGACTCCGCCGAACGGGCGGGCATGCAGTATCCGCAGGTGGTCTCGCTGGCCGCGACCGAGCAGGAGTCGGGCCTGAACTCCGGCCCCGAGGGTCTGATCAAGAACAAGGTGCTCGCCGAGCTCTCCGAGGCGGGCATCAGCGAGCAGCAGCTCAACACCGCGGGCCTGCAGATCACCACCACCATCGACGCCAAGGCCCAGCAGGCCGCCGTCGAGGCCGCGATCTCCAACCTGGAGGGCGAGCCCGAGCAGCTGCGCACCGCGGTGGTCTCCATCGACCCGCGCAGCGGCGCGGTGCGTGCCTACTTCGGCGGCACCGACGGCACCGGATACGACTTCGCCAACGCCGCGCTGCAGACCGGCTCGTCGTTCAAGTCGATCGGCCTGGCCGCCAATCTCGAACTCGGCATCCCGTTGTCGCAGATGTACGACAGCTCGCCGCTGACGGTGCACGGCATCAAGATCACCAACGTCGAGGGCGAGGACTGCGGCATGTGCACCATCGCCGAGGCCCTCAAGCGGTCACTGAACACCAGCTTCTACCGCATGCAGCTGGACATGCAGAACGGCCCGCAGAAGATCGCCGACATGGCGCACCGGCTCGGCATCCCCAAGGAACTGCCCGGCGTCGGCGCCACCCTGACCGAGCCCGACGGCTCCGGCCCGAACAACGGCATCGTGCTCGGCCAGTACCAGGCCCGTCCGATCGACATGGCCTCGGCCTACGCCACCCTGGCCGCCTCCGGCGTCTACCACAAGCCGCACTTCGTCTCCCGCGTGGTGACCGCCGACGGCCAGGTGCTGCTCGACCGCGGCGAGGTGCCCGGCGAGCAGGTGGTGTCAGCGGCCGTGGCCGACAACGTCACCGCCGCCATGCGTCCGATCGCGGCATACTCGCGCAACCACGGTCTCGCGGGCGGTCGCGAGTCGGCCGCCAAGACCGGCACCGCCCAGCTGGGCGACACCGGTGAGAACAAGGACACCTGGATGGTGGGCTACACCCCGTCGCTGTCGACGGCGGTGTGGGTCGGCTCGGTGGACAACTCGCCGCTGCGCAACTACGCGGGCGGGATGATCTACGGCTCGGGTCTGGCCTCCGACATCTGGAAGGACACCATGGACGGCGCCCTCGAGGGCACCGAGAAGGAGTCCTTCCCGAAGCCCGCCCCGATCAAGGGGCAGGCGGGCGTGCCGGACTACACCGCGCCCTACACCCCGCCGTCCACCACGGAGGCGCCGCCGCTGCTGCCACCGGTGGTCATCACGCCCTCGCAGGTGGAGATCCTGCCCGGCATCACCATCCCGGTGCCCGGCGTCGCGCCCGCCCCGCAGCGGCCACAGCAGACCCAGCCGCAGAGCCCGCCGCGCAACGACGATCCCGGCCCGCTGCCCGGTCAGCCGATCGCCCCGACGGGCGGACCGGAGGCCCAGGACGACTCCCGCTACGGCGGTGGAAACGGCAATGGCAATGGCAACGGCAATGGGAACGGGAACGGGAACGGCAACGGAGGCGGCACGGGCGGCGCGGACGAGGACTCCTCGCAGCGCTGAGTCCGCGGGAGTGAGGGGCACGTGGCTGCCGACAACACGGCCGTCGGTTCCGCCGTCGGCCGGTCCGCCGGGTCTGCCGTCCGGCCGGTAGCCTCGGTGGACGTGACCGATCCAGACCTGGTGAACGCGCACGACGGCCTGGCCCGGACGGTCGGGACACCGCGGAAGGGGCCGCGCCCGGCCTCGCCCGCACCGCTGGCCGCCGATCTGCGCTCCGACGACGAGCGCGACCGGCCGAGCCGCACGGATTCGCTGACCGCGCAGGCCAGCACGCTCATCGGCGGTCCGGTCGGCGACCACGCGCTGATCGGCCGGGTCCGCTTCTGGACGCCGCTGCGGGTGCTGTTCGCCTTCACGGTGATCTTCCTCGCCCTCGGCTGGGGCTCCAAGGCGGCCTGCCTGCAACAGACCGAGACCGCCGACGGCGCTCTGGCGCTGGACTGGTACGACGGTCGCCAGTACGTGGCGATGTGCTACTCCGACACCGTGCCGCTCTACGGCGCGGAACGACTCGACGAGGGCGCTTTCCCGTACAAGAAGTCCTGGACCGAGCAGACCCCCGACGGCGGCACCGAGACCAGGTACATGGAGTACCCGGTGCTGTCCGGGCTGTACCAGTACGTGTCGATGCAGATCGCCAAGACCTGGGACGCGCTGCCGCTGCCCGGCGCGCTGCAGGTGGTCATCTACTTCAACGTGGTGGCCGTCGGTTTGGCGCTGGCCTGGCTGATCACGGTGTGGGCCTCGGCCATGCTGGCCGGACGCCGCATCTGGGACATCGCGCTGATGGCCTGCTCACCGCTGGTGATCGTGCACGCCTTCACCAACTTCGACGCCCTGGCGACGGCGTTCGCCGCCACCGGCCTGCTGGCCTGGGCGCGCAGGCAGCCGCTGCTGGCGGGCGTGCTGCTCGGCCTCGGCGGCGCGGCGAAGCTGTATCCGCTGCTGCTGCTCGGCCCGATCGTCATCCTGTGCGTGCGCGCCGAGCAGATGCAACGGCTGCCGAGCCCGCGCCCGCTCACCCGGCTGCGCGACATCGACGGCCCCGGCGCGCTGCGGAACTGGCTGGGCGACTTCGGATACCGGATCCGGTTCTGGAGTCTGCGCCCGCTCGGCGCGGCCGGGGTGGCGGTCGCCGCGGCCCTGCTCACCTGGCTGCTGGTGAATCTGCCCATCGCGGCACTGTTCCCGAGGGGATGGCGCGAGTTCTTCCGCCTCAACACCGAACGCCACGCCGACCCGGACTCCATCTACAACGTCATCTCCTCCTTCACCGGCTGGCAGGGCTTCGACGGACATCTCGCCCACGGCCAGGCGCCGACGGTACTGAACGCGGTGTCACTGCTGCTGTTCCTGGCCGCGTGCGCGCTGATCGCCTACGTGGCGCTGACCGCTCCGCGCCGTCCCCGGCTGATGCAGCTGTGTTTCCTGGTGGTGGCGGCCTTCCTGCTGACCAACAAGGTGTGGAGCCCGCAGTACTCGCTGTGGCTGGTGCCGCTGGCGGTGCTGGCGTTGCCGCACCGGCGGATCCTGCTGGCCTGGATGACGATCGACGCGCTGGTGTGGGCGCCGCGTATGTACTACTACCTCGGCACCGGCGCGAAGGGGCTGCCCGAGCAGTGGTTCACCGGCACGGTGATCGTGCGCGATCTGGCCGTGATCGGCTTGTGCGCGTTGATCGTGCGCCAGATCTACCGGCCCGAGGAGGATCCGGTGCGCCGGGACTGGCAGGACGATCCGGCGGGCGGCATCCTCAACCGCGGGCCGGACCCGCTGCTGCCCTGGTTGCCGCAGTGGCTGCGGCCGCGTCCCGCTCCCGTGCGGACCGGCTGACGCGCGGAACGGTCACTCGGTGCGCAGCAGACGGGCGGCCTGCCGCGGATCACGCGGCAGCACATCCAGTTCCAGTTGCCAGGCGCTGCCGGTCCACGGATCGAACATGGGCGTCTCGGCCACGGTCGGCAGGTGCCTGGCGTGCTGGGACAGCGCCGCAACCGCCTCGTCGGGCATCGGGATCTCGTCGGTCCCGACCACGATGATGCTCAGCCCGATCAGATCGCCGCAGGCGGTGAGGGTGTGCAGGCGTTGCGCGTCGATCGGCTGGTAGCCGTGCGGGAAGTCCGAGACCACCAGCACCCGGTGCTCGGCGGGCGCGGTCCAGGCGTTGCCCTGGTAGGCCATGTCGGCCAGCTCGGCTCGCTCGGTGAGCGAGCGCAGCAGCTCGGAGATCCTGGTGTGATCGGTGACCGGCGGCCCCGCCAGCACGGGGGCCAGCGCGGGCAGCAGGGCCGAGTCGGCGCCGCTGAGATCGATGACGTCGATACGCGG
>NZ_JARWRU010001006.1 GCF_029867845.1 Nocardia farcinica
CCATAGGGACACCCCCCCGCGCGTCGACCGCCGATCACCCGCCCGCCCGCGACCGGCTCACGTCATCACCCCCTGACGAGAGCGAGTCGGCCGAACGCGCCCACCCCGGGCGACTCGTGCGATAATCTCATTCTCGATTTCGAATATCGCATACCCGCGATCGGGCGCCACTCGCGCCCGGCAGACCGGGCGGATCGTCGCGCCCGCGAACCAGCGATCGAGCGATAACCCTGTCGCGCAATGCTTTTCCCGCACCTTCCCGACACCTCTCCGGCTCGCGCACCCCACCCAGCTCGCCAATCAGCCAAGTATTGCAATCCTTGCGAGGATTGACGTAGCGTGACCGGCGACACACTCTGCCGATCGTCTTGGGAGGCCCGCCGTGACCGGAGGGGCACGCTACGTCAGCACCGCATCCATCCAGCTCGCCGAAGGCGTGAGCATCCGGCGGCTCACCCCGCCCAGCCGCCTGTTCGGGGCCAACGGCCTGCGCACCGGCCCGGACAAGCGCATCTACGTGGCTCAGGTGGCGGGCAGCCAGATCAGCGCGCTCGACATCGCCACCGGCGAGATCGAGACCGTCAGCGCCAAGGGCGGCGATATCGTCGCGCCCGACGACATCGCCTTCATCCCGTCCGGTGAACTGGTCGCCACCGAGTACATGGACGCGCGGGTCAGCGTGCGCGGCGCCGACGGCCGCAGCCGGGTGCTGCGCGACGACCTGCCCGGCGCCAACGGCATCACCGTGCACAACGGCAGGTTGTTCGTGAACGAGTGCCGTATCGGCGGCCGCCTGATGGAGCTGCCACTCGACGGCGGCGCCCCGAAGGTGTTGCAGGACAACCTGCCCATGCCCAACGCCATGGAGGTCGGCCCCGACGGTCTCCTCTATTACCCGGTCATGGGCACCAACGACATCTGGCGCATCGACCCCGACGGCGGGACCCCCGAGCGCGTCGCCGGCGATCTCGGCGTCCCGGACTCGGTGAAGTTCGACGCCGAGGGTTTCATCGTCTCCACCCAGGTCGCCACCGGCCAGGTGCTGCGCATCGACCCGCGCACCGGTGACCGGCAGATCCTGGCCCAGCTCGATCCCGGCCTGGACAACTGCACCTTCGTCGACGGCAGGCTCTTCGTCTCCAGCTTCGACGGCGCGATCACCGAGATCCTCGGCGGCGGACGGACCGAGGCGGTGCTGGCGGGCGGTCTGATGTGGCCGCTGGACCTGACCGTCGGCCCGGACGGCACGCTCTACATCGCCGACGGCACCTTCTTCTACGCGCTGCGCGAGGGCGAACCGCACGTGCTGGCCTCGCTGTTCAGCCCGAACACCCCCGGCTACGTGCGCGGCGCCACCGCCGTCGGCGTCGACGAATTCCTGGTCGCCACCTCCGACGGCAACATCTCCCGTTACCGGCACGGCGGCGAACCCGAAACCGAGGTCATCGCGGCGGGTTTCGACCAGCTCTACGGCATCGCCGCCACCGCGGACCGCTCGATCGTCGCGGTCGAGTCCGGCCCGGGCCGGGTGCTGTCGATCCGGGGCGGGCAGACCGAGATACTGGCCGCGGGCCTGCACAGCCCCACCGGCGTCGCCTTCGGCCCGGACGGGCAGATCCTGGTTTCCGAAACCCGAGCAGGCCGCGTGGTCTCGGTCGCCGCGGGCGGGGTCGACACCGTGGTGGACGGGCTGGAGACCCCGCACGGCATCCTGGTGCGCGGCAGCCGGCTGCTCATCGTGGACTCCGGTCTGAAACAGCTGATCGCCGTCGACCTGACCACCAAGGCGCGCCGGACCCTGGCCGCCGAACTCCCGGTCGGCGTGCCGGAGGGGGTGGTCGCCAAACCGCTGCGCGGCACTCCGCCGTTCTCCGGCCCGATGGGTCCGTTCGCCGGCATCGCCGCCGGACCCGACGGCACCGTCTACGTCTCCGCCGATGCCGAGGGCAGCGTCCTCGCCGTACGGATCGAGGGGTGATCGGCGATGAGTGCGAACGGTTCGGCCGCGATCGACCTGCCCGAGATCAGCTTGGCCGGCCGCGTGGTGATCGTGGCCGGGGCGGGCGGTGGCGGTATCGGCACCGCCATCACCGGGCTCGCCGCACGAGCGGGCGCCACCGTCGTCGCGGTCAGCAGGTCGAAGGAGAATCTGGCCGCCCATGTCGAACCGCTGGCCGCGCAGGGTCTTCCGGTGATCCCGCTGTCGGCCGACGCGAGCACCGACGAGGGCGTGGCGGCCATCCTCGAACAGGCGAGGACCGCGCCCGGCGAACTCCACGGCCTGGTCAAGGTGGCCGGGGGGGCCCCCGCCCCCGCCGCGGGGGGGGGCGCCCCCCGGGCCCCCCCCGGCGGGCCGGGGGGGGGGGGGCGCGCGAAGGACAGCCAGTAGATGAAAACA
>NZ_JARWRU010001007.1 GCF_029867845.1 Nocardia farcinica
CCCCCCCCCCCCCCCCCCCCCGGCGGCGGCGCCCGTCGACGCCGCGCTCGCCGAGGTGCGCGCCCTCGAGGTGGCCATGCAGGAGGCCGCCGATGCGCAGGACATGGACGCCTACGGCGAGCTGCTCACCGCCTTCGAGGCGCGCGACGGCTACGCCGCCGACCTGCGGGTCGACCAGTCCATGCACGGACTCGGCCTGGCGGGCATCGACCGGGACCGGAAGCTGGCGACGCTGTCCGGGGGCGAACGGTCCCGGTTGGCGCTGGCCTGCCTGCTCGCCGCCTCGCCGGAGATCCTGCTGCTCGACGAGCCGACCAACCACCTCGACGACGCCGCCCTGAGCTGGCTGGAGGAGCGGCTGCGCGCCCATCGCGGCACGGTCGTCGTGGTCTCGCACGACCGGGTGTTCCTGGACCGGGTGGCGACCGCCGTCGTCCGGGTCGAGGAGGGCGCGGTGACCCGGTTCGGCGGCGGCTACTCGCAGATGCTGGCCACCGAGGCCGCCGAGCGCAGGCGATGGGAGGAGGACTACGCGCGCTGGTGCGAGGAGATCGAGCGGCTGCGCGCGTTCTCCCGCGAGACCGCGCACCGGGTGGCGGTCGGCCGCGGCCCGAAGGACAACAACAAGATGGCCTACGACCGGCACGCCGGGCGGGTGCAGAGTTCGGTGTCCTCGCGGGTGCGGCAGGCGGCCGAGAAGGTGCGCAGGCTGG
The DNA here is from genome assembly GCF_029867845.1 of Nocardia farcinica. GTDB lineage: Bacteria > Actinomycetota > Actinomycetes > Mycobacteriales > Mycobacteriaceae > Nocardia > Nocardia farcinica_A. Next base: position 714 of record NZ_JARWRU010001007.1, read on the forward strand.
AGGCCGAACCGGTGCCGCGACCGCCGGAACCGCTGCGCTTCCGCGCCGGATTCCGCGCCGCCCGCCCGGCCCGCTTCGACCTCGGCGCGCTGACGCTGGGGCCGGGGGAGCGCATGCTGATCCACGGTCCGAACGGCACCGGCAAGTCCACCCTGCTGGACCGGATGTACGCGACGGTGTCCGGGCGGGTCGGCTACCTGCGCCAGGAGGAACACTTCGATCCCAGGCAGAGCGTGCTCGCGGCCTACGGCGGTTCGCGCTCGGCGCTGCTGGCCACCGGACTGTTCCACCGCGACGTCCTCGACCAGCCGGTCGGCGCGCTGTCGGAGGGCCAGCGGCGGCGGCTGGCGCTGGCCCGTCTGCTGGCGGGCGAGCACGACCTGCTGCTGCTGGACGAGCCGACCAACCACCTGTCGTTGCGGCTGGTCGAGGAGTTGGAGCGGGCGCTGGAGGAGTACCGCGGCGCGCTGGTGGTGGTGACCCACGATCGCGGGCTGCGCCGCCGCTTCCGCGGGATTCGCAAGGAGGTGGGCGAGTTTGCCTGAGCACGGTTCTCTTCCCCATGGTTCTCTTCCCCACGGTTCGCTTCCAGGAGCCGGAGCCGATCCGGGAACCGGCCGCGGACCCTCGGTCGCCGAGGTCGTCGAGATCGACGGCGATCCCTACGGCGTGGCCGTCGCCGCGTCCGGCGCGTTGTGGTTCACCATGCCCGCGCGCGGCGCGATCGGGCGATGGGACGGCACCCGGCAGGCCACCTTCCCGCTCGAGCCCGCCGACGGTTCGCCGACCGTCCTGCTCGCCGACGGAGAACACCTGTGGTTCAGCGAATTCCGCGGCGGCCGGATCGGCCGGATCGAGCCCGGCGGCGCGGTGACGTTCGAGTCCGCCGACTCTCCGTACGGGCTGTGCCGCACGCCGGACGGCGCGCTGTGGTTCACCGAGATGAACGCAGGCGCGGTCGTGCGGCGGGCGCCGGACGGGAGCCGGGAGCGGTACGCCGTCGAAGGCATGCCCTCCGCCGTCGCGGCCGGACCGGACGGGACTGTCTGGTTCACCCTGAACCGGGCGAACGCCGTCGGACGGATCAGCCCGGGCGGGGCGCTGCGCGTGTACCCCCTGCCCACCGAGGGCGCGGCCCCGGTCGGGATCACCGCCGACGCCGGCGGCGCGTGGTTCGCGGAGATCGGCGCCGGGCAGCTCGGGCACCTGGCCTGCGATGGGACGATCACGGAGTTTCCACTGCCGGACCGGCAGGCACGGCCGCATGCCGTGATCATCGGTCCCGATGGTGCACTGTGGTTCACCGAGTGGGCCGGTGCGCGGCTCGGACGCATGACGCCGGACGGTCGAGTCACGGAGATGACCCTGCCCGGGGCCGA
>NZ_JARWRU010001008.1 GCF_029867845.1 Nocardia farcinica
CCCTTCGCGGCGGGACCGCTCTGCTGACCGCCGAAACCGCCCTGCTGCTGGGGCTTTTCGTTCGGCTGGCCGGCCGGGTTGTTCCCGCCCTGAGGTCCGGTCTCGGCCGAGCCGGGCCGGGCAGCCGGCCGCGGCGGGATCGGGGACGGTGCGATCCGCTCGGTCACACCGTTGTTCTGGTGCCCGTCATTCGGCTGATTCGGAGTGGTCAATGGGAATCCTTAGATCCGTTCGTTGCCGCCGCTGTGGAGGGAGCTCGCTGTGCGTTACTGCTTGGAGGAACCGGCGTCATCGCCACCGTCGACCACATCGGGCTCGTCGGCGTTACGCGCGATCGCAAGCAAGGTATCGCCATCGCCCAGGTTCATCAATCGCACGCCCTTGGTCTGCCGACCCGCCTTGCGAACCTGGTTCGCCGCCGTCCTGATGACGCCACCGCCGGAGGTGATGGCATACAGCTCGTCGTCGTCGTCGACGATGAGCGCGCCCACCAGCGTGCCACGCTTGGCGTCGAACTGGATAGTCAACACACCTTTACCACCGCGTCCCTGCGGGGTGTACTCCTCGATGGCCGTCCGCTTGGCGTAACCACCGGAGGTGGCGACCAACAGGTAGGTGCCCTCCCTGACCACGTTGAGCGAGAGCAGCTCGTCGTCGGCGTTGAACCGCATGCCCTGCACGCCGGAAGTGGCCCGGCCCATCGGCCGCAGCGCCTCGTCGGTGGCCGAGAAGCGGATCGACTGCCCCTGCGCCGAGACCAGCAGCAGGTCGTCGTCGGCCGAGCAGAGCACCGCGCCGACCAGCTCGTCGTTGTCGCGCAGGTTGACCGCGACGATGCCGCCGCTGCGGTTGGAGTCGAAGTCCGACAGCTTGGACTTCTTCACCAGGCCGTTGCGGGTGGCCAGCACCAGGTAGGGCGCGTCGTCGTAGGTCTTGATCTGGATGATCTGGGCGATCTTCTCGTCCGGCTGGAAGGCCAGCAGGTTGGCCACGTGCTGACCGCGCGCGGTGCGGTTGGCCTCGGGCAGCTCGTAGGCCTTCGCCCGGTACACCCGGCCCTTGTTGGTGAAGAACAGCAGCCAGTCGTGGGTCGAGGTGACGAAGAAGTGCTTGACGATGTCGTCCTGCTTGAGACCCGCGCCCTGCACGCCCTTGCCGCCACGCTTCTGCGAGCGGTAGAGATCGGTCTTGGTGCGCTTGGCGTAGCCGGTCTCGGTGATCGTGACGACCACGTCCTCGCGGGCGATCAGATCCTCGTCGGCCACATCGCCGTCGGCGGCCACGATCTGGGTGCGCCGCGCGTCGCCGTGCTTGTCCACGATCTCGGCCAGCTCGTCGCGCACGATCGCGCGCTGGCGCTCCGGCCGGTCGAGGATGTCCTTGTAGTCGGCGATCTCGGCCTCGATGCGGGCCAGATCCTCGATGATCTTCTGCCGCTCCAGCGCCGAGAGGCGGCGCAGCTGCATGTCGAGGATGGCGGTCGCCTGGATCTCGTCGATCTCGAGCAGCTGCATCAGGCCGGTGCGCGCGGTGTCGGTGTTGGCCGAGCGGCGGATCAGCGCGATGACCTCGTCCAGCGCGTCCAGCGCCTTGACCAGGCCGCGCAGGATGTGGGCGCGCTCCTCGGCCTTGCGCAGCAGGTACTCGGTCCTGCGCCGGATGACCTCGATCTGATGCTTGACGTAGAGCCGGATCATCTGGTCCAGCCGCAGCGTGCGCGGCACGCCGTCGACGATGGACAGCATGTTCGCGCCGAAGCTGGTCTGCAGCTGGGTGTGCTTGTACAGGTTGTTCAGCACGACCTTGGCGACGGCGTCGCGCTTGACCGTGACCACGATGCGCAGGCCGACACGGTCGGAGGACTCGTCGTGGATGTCGGCGATGCCCGCGATGCGACCGTCCTTGACCTGCTCGGCGATCGCGTTGACGAAGTTGTCGGTGTTGACCTGGTAGGGCAGCTCGGTGATGACGATCGTGGTGCGACCGCGGTTGTCCTCCTCGATCTCCACGACGCCGCGCATCTTGATCGAGCCGCGGCCGGTGGTGTACGCGTCGTGGATGCCCTGGGTGCCCACGATCAGGCCCGCGGTCGGGAAGTCGGGGCCCTTGATGCGCTCCATGCAGGCGGCGAGGGTGGTCTCCTCGTCGGCCTCCGGGTGCTCGAGCGCCCAGTAGATCGCCTCCGCCAGCTCGGTGAGATTGTGCGGCGGGATGTTGGTGGCCATGCCGACGGCGATGCCGTTGCTGCCGTTCATCAGCAGGCAGGGCACCCGGCTCGGCAGCACGACCGGTTCCTGGGTCTTGCCGTCGTAGTTGGGGATGAAATCGACCGTCTCGTGGTCGATCTCGCGCAGCAGCTCCATGGCCAGCGGCGTCAGGCGGCACTCGGTGTAGCGCATGGCCGCGGCGCCGTCGTTGCCCCGGCTGCCGAAGTTGCCCTGGCCGTCGACCAGCGGGTACCGCATCGCCCACGGCTGGGCCATCCGCACCAGGGTGTCGTAGATGGCCGAGTCGCCGTGCGGATGGTAGTTGCCCATGGTGTCCGACACCGGCCGCGCGGACTTCACGTAACCGCGATCTGGCCGGTAGCCGTTGTCGTACATGGCGTAGAGGATGCGGCGATGCACCGGCTTGAGGCCGTCGCGCACCTCGGGCAGCGCGCGGCCCACGATCACGCTCATCGCGTAATCGATGTAGCTGTTCTGCATCTCCAGCTGGATGTCGACCGGTTCGACGCGGTCGCCCGCTCCGTCCGGAGGCAGGGTGGTGTCGGTCATGAGATCTCCTTAACGGGCTGACGTGTGCGGACGTGCGGGCGCCGCGGCTCACCGGCGCGGCGCCCGGCCGGTCACACGTCGAGGAAGCGGACGTCCTTGGCGTTGCGGGTGATGAAGCTGCGGCGGGCCTCCACGTCCTCGCCCATCAGGACGCTGAACAGCTCGTCGGCCGCGGCCGCGTCGTCCAACGTCACTTGACGAAGCACCCGGACGGTCGGGTCCATGGTGGTCTCCCACAGCTCCTTCGGGTTCATCTCACCCAGACCCTTGTAGCGCTGGATGCCGTCGTCCTTGTTGATCTTCTTGCCCGCGGCCAGACCGCGCTCGAGCAGCCCGTCGCGCTCGCGGTCGGAGTAGGCGAACTCCGGCTCGCTGCGCTGCCACTTCAGCTTGTACAGCGGCGGCTGCGCCAGGTAGACGTGCCCGTGCTCGACCAGCGGGCGCATGAAACGGAACAGCAGGGTCAGCAGCAGCGTCGAGATGTGCTGGCCGTCGACGTCGGCGTCGGCCATCAGCACGATCTTGTGGTAGCGCAGCTTGGAGATGTCGAACTCGTCGTGGATGCCGGTGCCGAACGCGGTGATGATCGACTGGACCTCGTTGTTCTTGAGGACCTTGTCGATGCGCGCCTTCTCGACGTTGATGATCTTGCCGCGCAACGGCAGGATCGCCTGGTACATCGAGTCGCGGCCGGACTTGGCCGAGCCGCCGGCGGAGTCGCCCTCGACGATGTAGATCTCGGACTTGCTCGGGTCCTTGGACCGGCAGTCGGCCAGCTTGCCCGGCAGACCGCCCAGATCGGTGGCCGACTTGCGGCGCACCAGTTCGCGCGCCTTGCGGGCGGCAACGCGGGCCTGCGCGGAGGAGACCGCCTTCTGCACGATGGTCTTCGCGTCGGCCGGGTTGGCCTCGAACCAGTGCGTGAGATGCTCGTTGCAGGTGCGCTGCACGAACGACTTGACCTCGGTGTTGCCCAGCTTGGTCTTGGTCTGGCCCTCGAACTGCGGTTCGGCGACCTTCACCGAGACGATGGCGGCGAGCCCCTCGCGGATGTCGTCGCCGGTGAGGTTGCCCTCCTTCTCCTTCAACAGCTTCTTGTCGCGGGCGTACTTGTTGACCACCGTGGTCAGCGCCGCGCGGAAGCCCTCCTCGTGGGTGCCACCCTCGTGGGTGTTGATGGTGTTGGCGAAGGTGTGCACGGACTCGGAGTAGCCCGAGTTCCACTGCATGGCGACCTCGAGCTCGTGGCCGGTGCCCTTGCCGGTGAAGGCGACCACCGAGTTGTGGATCGCCTGCTTGGTGCGGTTGATGTGGCGGACGAAGTCCTCCAGGCCGCCCGGGTAGTGGTAGGTCCTGGTCTTGACCTTCTGCTCGGCGGGCGCCTCGGCGCTCTCACCGGTCTTGGGGGCCTCGGCGGTCTCGCTGACCACGTCCTCGGTGACCTCGGACTCCGAGACCCGCTGGTCGGTGAGGGTGATGGTCAGGCCCTTGTTCAGGAACGCCATCTCCTGCAGCCTGCGCGCGACCGTCTCGAAGTTGAAGGTGGTGGTCTCGAAGATCTCCGGGTCCGGCCAGAACCGCACGGTGGTGCCGGTGCGGTCGGTGGGCTCGCCCTGCGTCAGCTTGCCCGGCGTGGAGTCCTTGTAGTGCTGGGTCCAGTGGTATCCGTCGCGGTCGATCTCGATCTCCACGCGCGAGGACAGCGCGTTGACCACCGAGATGCCGACGCCGTGCAGGCCGCCGGACACGGCGTAGGACTCGCCGTCGAACTTGCCGCCGGCGTGCAGCTGGGTCAGGACGACCTCGACGGTCGGAATGCCCTGGGCGTGCATCTCCACCGGGATGCCGCGGCCGTCGTCGACGACCTCGACTCCCCCGTCGGCGAGCAGGGTGACACCGACCGAGGTCGCGTACCCGGCCATCGCCTCGTCGACGGAGTTGTCGACGACTTCCCAGATCAGATGGTGCAGACCGCGCTCACCGGTGGAGCCGATGTACATGCCGGGGCGCTTGCGAACCGCCTCGAGACCCTCGAGGACGGTGATGGAGGAGGCACCGTAGGTTTGGCCCGTCTTCGAGCCGGATTCGTTGGAGTGCTTGGCAGCCACTGGTCGGTAGCTCTCCTTACTTGCTGACCTCGACGCGACGAGCACACAGCGCACCGGGTGGCCCGAGGTTCGACTGGTCGAGATACGGGGCTCATCGAGAGGCTGAGCAGAGCGCGCCGAAGGATCGCCGCTAGTTACTCCTCCATCCTACTGGTAGGCCTGAACCAGAATGCACCTACGACACCCCTGACGGGTCCGTGAGTGCGAGAAACGGACCGGCGACGAGTCCGGTCCGCCTCTCGAACGTCTCCGGGACGCACAGCGGTTCTCCGCCCGTTGTCATCCACGCCCCTCGCGGGCGGTCACGAAGGCCGCGAAGTGACTCGCCACGTCCTGCGGGTGCGAGATCGGCGACCAGTGCCGCGCGTCGAAGGAGGTCGTGGTCAGATCGGCGACCCAGCGCGAAGCCTCGGCGTTGACCACCGGCCGGACCGCGCGGTCGCCGGAGGCCACCAGCAACTGCACCGGCACCTCGATCGGACGCGGACGCGGATCGCGCATCCTCGGGCGGATGTTGGCCCGGTAGAGCTTGAGGTTGTTGAGCATGTCCGGCAGCAGCGTCGGGGCCGTGCGGACCCGTTCGGCGTCGAGCCCGTCGAAGAAGGCCAGGAATTTCGGCCACCGCCGGGAGAGCACCCGCAGCACCGGCTCGGCCATGCCGGGAATCTGGAAGGCAACCGTGTAGGCCGAGGCCAGGCCCTGTTCGACGGCGCCGCGCACGCGCGCGAGGGACAGCGGTCCGCGCAGGTAGGCGCCGAGGAAATCGAGATTCGGGCCCGACAACGCGGTGAAGGAGGCGATCCGCTGTGCCGCGCGCGGGTCGGCGGCGACCTCCCAGCCGAGCACCGATCCCCAGTCGTGGCCGAGCACGTGCGCCTTGCGGCCCGGCACGACCGCGTCGAGCACCGCGTACACATCGGCGGCCAGTTCCTCCAGCCGGTAGGCCGCGACCTCGGCGAGGGCGCTGCTGCGCCCCGCGCCCCGGTTGTCGAAGGCGATGACGCGGAAGTCCCGCGCCAGCCGGGCGGCCACCTCGGTCCACAGCAGGTGGGTGTCCGGCCAGCCGTGGATCAGCAGCACGGGCACCGCTTCGGGATCACCGCAGGCGAAGACGGCGAGGTCGACCCCCTCGCGACGCACCGTGGCGCACGGCTCGAAAACGGTCTCGGCTGCTGTGGCGGTCATCGGCTCAGCGCTCCCGGGGTCGCGGTTCCACGTGAAACCCGCGTCACACGACGCGGCTCTGCAATTACCGTAACACCGAGTACCGGCAATTTGCAGACCCCGCGTCCACAGGCTGCCGAAACAGCCTCCGACCAGGCCGGATTCTCGGACACCGGTCAGCCGTAGGTGTCGCGCGGGCCGCGCCCCTTGATGTGCCGCTCGCCCTTGCGCCAGCTCGGCGCGGCGGGGCCGGTGATCTTGAGCTGGCGCACCACGCCGGGACCGACCGCGGCGGCGATCTTCGCCAGGATCTGCGATTGCAGCATGCGCAGCTGGGTGGCCCACGCGGTCGACTCGGCGGAGATGGACAGCACGCCGTCCTGCAACGCCACCGGGGTGGCATGGGCGGCGATGTCCTCCCCCACCACGCCCGCCCAGCGGCCGAACACCGTGCCCTCGGCGACCTTGCCGTCCCAGCCGCGGGCCTTGGCGATGCGGGTGGCGAGCTGGGAGAGCAGTTGGGGATCGCGGTCGTCGGGGCGCGCGCCCGACCAGCCGGAGCGCTTGCCGCCGCGACTGCGCAACTTGCGCACCGGAGAGGCGCGGCCCTGCCCGACCGACTTGCCGCTGGCGCGAGCGGCCGCCCTGGCCTCCTCCAGCGCGCGGCGAGCCAGGTCGACACCGCGCAGCGGTTGCTGTCCCGGCTCTTCGCTCATTGATGTCCTCCCCTCGAATTCATCCCCAGTTCTACACCGCCCGGACGACGCCGACGGCGTGTCGTACCGGCCGTGTCGGCAACGCCACACCGCCCCACCTGGGCATTCCACAGCTTGTCCAAAAGTTGTCCACAGGGCCTGTGGACAACTTGTCGACAACCGGCCGGGAAACCGGCCCCGAGCAAACGCCGTGCTGTCCTCCGGTGAGGGGACGGTACGGTCACGAGCCGGTCACCGGACCGACATCGGCCCAGGAAAAGGCCTCTACCGGGGATAACGGCCCGGTTGTGCACAACTGCTCGCAGGACACGCCGGCCCATTCCCAGCAATCGATCCACCGGCCTGTGGATAACTATGACGATTCTGTGTACATCTTCGATTTCGCCTGGTCATCCGGCGAGCCGGAGACGCCCTCCGGCGCGGCGGGCACGATGTGGGAGGTGCGCGCCGACGCCGAACCCCTCGTCTCCACCCGGATACCGACCGCCTCCAGCTCGGCGGGCACGTCCTCGGGCACCGCGGCGGTGATCAACACCTGCTCCGCGCCCGCCGCCACCGCGGCCAGCGCCGCCCGTCTGCGCCGGTCGAGTTCGGCGAACACATCGTCGAGCAGCAGCACCGGTTCGGCCGAGGTCGCCCGCAACAGCTCGAACGACGCCAGGCGCAGCGCCAGGGCGAACGACCAGGACTCACCGTGGCTGGCGAACCCCTTGGCGGGCGCGTCACCGAGCATCAGCTCCAGCTCGTCGCGGTGCGGGCCGACCAGGCAGACCCCGCGCTCGAGCTCCTTGCGCCTGGCCGCGGCCAGTTCGCGCAGCACGATCGCGGTCAGCTCGGCCTCGTCGGTCTCCGCGGGCGACCGCGCCGGGTCGAGGAATTCCACCGGCAGGTAGCCGCTGCGATAGGCGATGGCGGCCGGGCGCGACTCCGGGGCCAGCGAGCGGTAGGCCTCGGCCAGATAGGGGTGCAGGTCGTGCACCAGCCGCAGCCGCTGCGCCAGCAGGATGCCCGCGTGCTGGGCCAGATGCCCGTCCCACACGTCCAGGGTGCTCAGATCCGCCGCCGACCGGTGCCTGCCCGCCGATTTCAGCAGCGCCGAACGCTGGCGAAGCACCCGCTCGTAGTCCGAGCGCACGCCGGCCAGCCTGGGCAGCCGGGCTGTGCACAACTCGTCGAGGAAACGCCTGCGCTCGCCGGGATCGCCGCGCACCAGTGACAGATCCTCCGGCGCGAACAGCACGGTGTGCAGAATCCCCAGGATCTCCCTGGTCCGGCGCACCGGCGAACGGTTGATCTGCGCCCTGTTGGCCGCGCCCTGCTTCAGCTCGACGTCGATGCGCAGCTCACGGCCCGCGTTGACGACGTTGGCGCCCACCCGTGCCGCCTGCGCGCCCGCCCGGATGAGCGGTGCGTCGGCGGCCACCCGGTGCGAGCCGAGTGTGGACAGATAGCCGACCGCCTCCAGCAGGTTGGTCTTGCCGTTGCCGTTCGCCCCCAGGAACACCGTGCGGCCTGTGGACAACTCCAGCTCGACGTGTTCCCAGGAACGGAAGTCACGCAGCGACAGCGCCCGGACGAACACGTCAGCCCGGCAGCCGCACCGGCATCAGCAGGTAGATGTAGTTGCCGGTCAGCGCGGCGAATGCCCCGGAGTCGAGCACCTGCGGCTCCTCCTCGCCCGCGGGCAGCAGCACCGCGGGCCTGCTCGGGGTGGTGAACCCGAAGCTCACCCGGTCGGAGTGCAGCGCCGACAGGCCGTCGACGAGATAGCCGGGGTTGAACGCGATGGTCAGCGGCTCGCCGCGGAAATCGGCCGACAGCCATTCCTCGGCCCGGCCCGCGTCGTCCCCACCCGCCGACAGCAACAGGCCCTCGGTGGAGAACTCCAGGCGCACCTGCGCGCCGCGCTCGGCGACCAGCGCGACACGCTTGATCGCCTCGGTCAGCGCCGCGACCTCGAGCGTCGCCACGGAGGTGTGCTCCTTGGGCAGCAGCTGGCGGAACTTGGGGAATTCCGCGTCAAGCAGCCGGGTGGTGGTGCGGCGGCCCGCGTTGACGATGCCGAGCAGGCCGTCGGCGCCCGAACCGGCGCCAAGCGACAGCTGCACCGGCTGATCGGAGGCGCCGAGGGTCTTGGCGGCCTCGGACAGGGTGCGGGCCGGGATGAGCACCGCGGTCTCGATGTCGGGCCTGGCGGGCTTCCACTCGATGTGGCGCACCGCGAGCCGGAAGCGGTCGGTGGCCGCGAGCACGACCTGCGAGCCCTCGATCTCCACCCGGATGCCGGTGAGCATCGGCAGCGTGTCGTCACGGCCGGCCGCCACGGCGACCTGGCCGACGGCCTCGGCGAAGACATCCACAGGCAGTTCACCGGTCTGCTGGGGAACTTCGGGCAGCTGGGGATAATCCTCGACCGGCATGGTGGGCAACGAGAACTTCGCGCTGCCACAGGTGATCAGCACACGCGTGCCGTCCACCGAGACATCCACCGGCTTGTTCGACAGCGCCTTGGTGATGTCGGCCAGCAGGCGGCCGGAGACGAGGACCTCACCCGGCCCGGCGACCTCGGCGGCCACCCGCATCTGCGCGGAGACCTCGTAGTCGAAACCGGAGACCGTCAGACCGCTCTCGTCGGCGACCAGCAGCACACCGCCCAGCACGGGGACGGGCGGCCGGGACGGCAGACTGCGCGCGACCCAGGCGACGGACTCGGCGAAGTCCTCTCGGGCTACTCGAAACTTCATGCTCGAAAGCTCCATCGCCCGATGTGTCCTCTCTCCCGGTTGTCGTGTGGATGGTTCGCGACATCGATATCGCAAGGGTGACAGACCTAGAACCGTACCCGCGTACGGCGGCTGAACCTAGTCCGGCCTCTCGGCTCCGCGCGCCGTGCCCCGCGTGTTCTCCCCACCCCTCCCGTGCTCGTCCCGCACCCGCCCTGTGCGTCTCCCCCTGACCGTCCCACGCTCCTCCCTGCCCTGGGGAGGCGACCGGTTCGGCTGCCGAGCGCTCCGGCGGACTTTTCCACACACCCTGTTTTCAAGAGAGATCTTCTAGAAGAAGAACTGAAGTAGTAATAGGGCCTGTGGAATCTGGGGATTCGCCCCGTTTTCCCAGGTCAGACGGTGTGGCGGGGTGTGGATGGATGTTGAGTGATCGGTGGATGAACCGGGGGTGGCTGTGGAGAGTCCAGATCTATCCCACATCCATCCACCGCTCATCCTCGAGTTGTTCCACCGTTTCGCGGCAGTTGTGCACACTGTGCACCGACTCGAGGACAACCGGTGGATTCCTCGAGGATTCCACAGGGATTCCTCGAGGAATCCACAACCGCTCACAGGCATGCGGGCAGGTCAGGCCCTGTGCACGAAATCGCCTGTGGAAACTGGGGACAACCGCCTGTGCACGAAGCCGCCACACCCCCTGTGGACAGCCTCGAGGACAACCTGTTGATTCCTCGAGGATTCCACAGGGATTCCTCGAGGAATCCCCAACCCGAAAAAGTGCACCGCCCCAGGTCAGGGGCGGTGCACAGGGTGTGGATAGATCCAGGGGCACTCAGCGCGAGCGCTGCTTGATCCGGGCTGTGAGTTCTTGGACCTGGTCGTAGACCCGGCGGCGCTCGGTCATCTCCTTGCGGACCTTCTTCTCCGCGTACATCACCGTGGTGTGGTCACGGCCGAAGGCCTGACCGATCTTCGGCAGCGACAGATCGGTCAGCTCGCGGCACAGGTACATCGCGATCTGGCGGGCTTGGGCCAGCGGTCGCGCCTTGCCCGGTCCGGTCAGCTCGTCGAGGGTGGTGTTGAAGTACTCCGCGGTGACGGCCATGATCGTGGCCGCGTTGATCTCCAGCGTCGCGGTGTCGGGCATCAGATCGCGCAGCACCACCTCGGCCAGGGAGATGTCCAGCGGCTGGCCGTTGAGCGAGGCGAAGGCGGTCACGCGGATCAGCGCGCCCTCCAGCTCGCGGATGTTGCGCTCGACCCGGCTGGCGATCAGCTCCAGCACGTCGTGCGGCACGTCGAGGCGATCCATCCTGGCCTTCTTGCGCAGGATGGCGATGCGGGTCTCCAGCTCCGGCGGCTGCACGTCGGTGATCAGGCCCCACTCGAAGCGGGTCCGTAGCCGTTCCTCCAGCGTGGCCAGCTGCTTGGGCGGGCGGTCGGAGGAGACCACGATCTGCTTGTTGGCGTTGTGCAGGGTGTTGAAGGTGTGGAAGAACTCCTCCTGGATGCCTTCCTTGCCCTCGATGAACTGGATGTCGTCGACCAGCAGGATGTCGGTCTCGCGGTAGCGGCGCTTGAAGGCAACCTTGCGGTCGTCGCGCAGGCTGTTGATGAAGTCGTTGGTGAACTCTTCGGTGGAGACGTACTTGACCCGCATGCCCGGGAACAGCCGCTGGGCGTAGTGGCCCGCGGCGTGCAGCAGATGGGTCTTGCCCAATCCCGAAGCACCCCAGACGAACAGCGGGTTGTAGGCGCGCGCGGGCGCCTCGGCGATGGCCACCGCGGCGGCGTGCGCGAAGCGGTTGGACGCGCCGATGACGAAGGTCTCGAAGGTGTACTTGGCGTTCAGGCTGGCGCCGGAGCTCGACGGCGCGGACCTGGTCTCCTGGCTCTTGGCGAAGTAGGTGGGCCAGGAGTCGCGGATGCTGACCACCGGTCCCTCGTCGCGCTCGCCGTGCGGGCCGTCGGCGCCGGGCTCGTGCTCGCCCGCCTGCTCGCGCAGCGGCAATCTGGCCTGCGCGGGTTCGGGGGCGAACAGCGACTCCTGACCGGGCGGGGTGTTGTCGCGGCGCGGCGGGGTCGGCAGCTCGGGCCTGACGTCCCCGGTGTCCTCCGGCTTGTCGCCGTAGCCCTTCTCCGCGTAGCCCCCCTCTGCGTAGCCCTTCTCGCCGTAGCCCTTCTCCGGGTAGGACTTGTCGTAGCCGGGGTCCGGGTAGCCCGGCTCGGCGTAGGACTTCTCGGCGTACCCCTTCTCGGAATAGGCGGCGTCGCCGAAGCCGCCGGGGGGCATGCGGAACGACGCGGTCGGGAAATCCGAGGCCGGATACTCGGGCTCGGGCGTGTAGGTGGCTGCGGGCTCGTATTCGCCCGGCGCCGGGTAGTCGTCGGCGCGCGGGTAGTCCTCGCCGAAGGAGTCGCGGGCCGCGAAGGGACTCGCCTCGGGGAAATCGGAATCCGCGGACTCGGCGCCGCGGCCGTAGTTCGCCTGCGGTTCGGCCGGGCGCGGCGGCTCCTGACCCGGATACCCGCCCGAGGTTCGGGCCGGGCGCGGTTCGGGCCTGCTGGTCATCCGCGCGTGGCGGGCGCCGGCGGCGGGGCGGTCGGTGGCGGGCGGGACGGGTGCGGCGATGCGCACGCCGAGACCTTCGACCTGGGGGCCGAGCATCCGGCCGAGGGAACGCAGGATCGGTTCGCGCAGGTCGCGCTCGATGGCCTCCTGCGCAAGCGACGACGGCACCGAGAGCAGGGCGAACCCCTGGGCGACGGTGATCGGCTTGACGAGCTTGAGCCAGGCCTGCTGTGCTCTGGTGACAGCGGGAATGGACCCGTCGGCGGAACCGGCGGTGAGCTCGGCGACCACCTCGGGCCAGACGGTGGCCAGCACGTTCTGCTCGTCGTCCATGCAGTTTCCTCCCCGGAAGTAGGTCGATTGGAGCAGACGGCCGGGGCGCGTGAGCCGGGGCGGGGAATTGGGCTATTCTGTGATCCCGCCTACGTCCCCGGTCACCTTCCCGACCGGTTCGCCGGCCGCCGGGCCGAACGTCGCCCGGTGGGACGAATATGCCACTCCAGGGGTCTTTCCACACAATTATCCACAGATGTGGAAAACCCTGGGGAAATGTGGAATGCCCGTGCAACGCGCCCGTGCAGGCCCTGGACCTGCGGTTCTGCGGCAACACTGTAGCAACCGGCGCTGTCGCGCCCCCCTGACCTGCACGAAGTTGTGCACAGACTCACGCGGGAACGACGCCGATCCGGCACCCCGCCCGCCCCGCCCGCGACGGGCCAGGGCCGCCCCGGAGGGCCGACACCGCGGACAGATGTCGCAGGTAGCGGCGGGTGCGGCGCCCGGGGGCCGGGTTTGACCCGATCTGGGGCTGTCAGTACTCTTCTACAGTCACCCCTTGGTGCGGTGGCGGTCTCGTGCTGACCGCGTCTGGTCGAGTGCAGCGGACCGCGTCCGGTCGCTGCGACCACGATGCGCCAGGGACGTATCACCGAACAACTTCGGGTGTCGAACGACGCCCACCTACGCGAGGAGTGTTGACCGTGGCCAAGGGCAAGCGGACGTTCCAGCCGAACAACCGTCGTCGGGCGCGCGTTCACGGCTTCCGTCTTCGGATGCGCACCCGTGCGGGTCGCGCCATCGTCTCGGCGCGTCGCCGCAAGGGCCGCGCTACCCTCACTGCCTGATCCTCATCCTCGGACGCTCGGGTGTTGCCTGAGCCGTATCGGTTGCATCACCGTGCCGACTTCTCCCGGACGGTGCGCCGAGGCCAGCGAATCGGGAGGCGGGATCTCGTCGTCCACGCGTTCGTGCACAGCTACGACTGGGCGCGGACCGACGCGACGGGCGACGAACTCGCGGACGCGGCCATCTCCCGCGACCCGGTGACGGCCGGGTCGCTCGGCCCCGGAGGCGGCCCCCCGGTGGCCGAACCCGTGTCGCCGGGTACCCGTTCGGGGGCCGGGGGGCTCGTCATTCCTGACGATGGGGCCTCGTCATTTTTTAACATGGGGGGCCACACGATTAACCAGGTGAACAACAAATACCAAAGTGACCACAAAAGGATGTAATTGATGGTAGAGCGGCCACCCGACACCCCCCCCCCGGGCCG
>NZ_JARWRU010001009.1 GCF_029867845.1 Nocardia farcinica
GTGCACAAGATCGTGGAGCTCAACGCCCGCACGCTGTTCCGTTTCGAGCGGACGGCCTGATGTCCGGCGAACCCGATGGCCGGATCGACGCCCCCGACTGGGTCGACCAGGACCTGCTGACCCGCGACCACTCGGCCCGCCTGCTCGACGAGGAGATCGACGCCGAGCAGGCCCGGCTGGCCGGGCTCGGGGACGACCAGGTGGCGGCACGCGCGCGGATCGACAGCCGGATCGAAGCCATGCGGGCCGTCCGCGACCGGCTGCGTGCGCGCGTCCCTCGCGTCTGAGCGCTACTGCCGCCCGCGTCGTCGCAGCACCCGCGCCGCCACGGCGCCGGCCGCACCGGCCGCCACCCACGGCGCGGCGACCACGATCGGGTCCATCCACGTGTGACTCCTGTCGACCCGCGTGCTGTCGAGCCGGTCCAGCAACCCGTTGTGCGCGAATTCCGCCCGCACACCGGTCTCGGCGATCGGATCGTCCGGTCGGCCGCGCCGCAGCCCACGAACGCGGCTCTCGACCACGTCCACGCGATCCCCGGCGAGCAACAGCAGCCAGTGCGCGGCCCTGCCCTCGCTGTACTTCGCGTAGGCCACCCGCCGGATCGCCCCCGACAGCCCGCGCAGCGGCACCGTCGCACCGAAGACCGGGGTGAGCATCTCGTGTTCCAGCGAACGCTCCCGCGGCTCACGCTCGGGCTGGCGTTCCGGGAAATCCCAGTGCGCGCCGGTGGCCTCGGGGTCGTAGACCAGTTCCGGCACGGCGGGCCGGTCCTTCGGGTCGAGATCGGCGCCCCAGCCAGGAATCCGGGCCCGCAATTCCTCCGACGAGGGTACCGGCGGGTGTTCTTTCGTGTACGTCATCGAATCACTCCTGCTCACGCGGCCTGCGGAAAGACGATCACCGGCTTGATGCAGTGATCGAGCTTGCCGGAGAAGAGGTGATAGGCCTCGGCGATGTGTTCCAGCGGCACCCGGTGGGTGATGATCTCGCTCGGCTTCAGATAGCCGTTGGCGATGTGCGAGAACAACCTCGGCCATTGCCGTTTCACCGGACACTGGTTCATGTTCAGCGTCAGTCCCTTGTTCATGGCGTCGCCGAATTTGACCGCGCTGAACATCGGTCCGTAGGCGCCCATGACCGAGATGGTGCCGCCCTTGCGCACCGAATCGATCGCCCAGTTCAACGCCACCGGCGAACCACCCTGCAATTTGAGTTTGGTGGCGGTGACATGCTGAAGAAAATTGCCGTCGGCCTCCGCGCCCACCGCGTCGATGGCCACATCCGCCCCCAGATATCCGGTGGTGCGCTTCATCTCCACCACCACGTCGGCGCATTCGGCCATATTCACGGTCTCCGCGTGCGCGAAGGTGCGCGCCTTCTCCAGCCGGTAGTCCAGGTGGTCGATCACGATCACCCGGCCCGCGCCCATGAGCCAGGCGGATTTCGCCGCGAACAGCCCCACCGGCCCGGCCCCGAACACCGCCACCACATCGCCCTCGCGGATATCACCCAACTGCGCGCCGAAATAGCCGGTGGCCAGCGCGTCGGTGCACATCAGAGCGTCCTCGTCGCTCAGGGTCTCCGGTATCTTCGCCGGTCCCACATCGGCGAAGGGCACCCGCACGTATTCGGCCTGCCCGCCGTCGTAGCCGCCGCAGGTGTGTGAATAGCCGTAGATGCCGCCGACGGCGGTGGCGTTCGGATTCACGTTGTGGCAGTTCGAATACAGCCCGCGCGCGCAGAAGTAGCACGAGCCGCAGTAGATGTTGAACGGCACCATCACCCGGTCGCCCGGCTCGAGATTCCGCACCGAGCCGCCGACCTGTTCCACCACGCCGACGAATTCGTGCCCGAAGGTCGTGCCGACCCTGGTATCGGGCATCATCCCGTGATACAGGTGCAGGTCCGAGCCGCAGATGGCCGCCTTCTCCACCCGCACGATCGCGTCATTGGGGTGCTCGATGCGCGGCATGTCCTTTTCCTCGACACGCACCCGGTACGGCCCCCGATAGACCATCGCCCGCATATCCGTCTCGCTCTCGTGTAGTCGTCCGATCCGGGGGCGTCAGGCCCGGGTGGAGGGGTGCTCGCCGCGCCGCAGCGGCGGCAGGTGCTCGATCGCCCCGGCCGCGGTGGCCAGCGCGCGACTGGCCGTGCGGCAGCCCGCCGCCCCGCGGCCGGGCCCCCCGCGTGCGGCGCGGTCCCACCCGTCGCGGGGGGGGGGGGTGGGG
>NZ_JARWRU010001010.1 GCF_029867845.1 Nocardia farcinica
GCGCGCCAACGCCATGCCCCGCCCCCGCGGCGACGCCCCCCTCACCGCCCCCGGCCCCGGCGGCCCCGGCGCCCCCCGCCCCGGCGGGACCGCGCCCGCGGCCCGCGGGGGGCAGCCCGCGCCGGTCGCCGCCGGAGTCCCGGTACAGCCGCGCACTCTCGGTGAGGATGGTGGTGGCGGTCGCGCCGGGGCAGACCACGTTGGCGGTGATCCCGGTGCCGCCGAGTTCGGCGGCCAGCGCGCGCACCAGCCCGACCACACCCGCGTTGGCCGCGCAGTAGGAGGCGAGCATCGGCACGCCCTCGGTGGCCGCGGCGGAGGAGACCGCGAGGAAACGGCCGGTGCGCGGCGCCGGGCGGGCCAGCAGCGCGGGGACCGCCGCGCGCGCGAGGTTCGACACCCCGCCGAGGCAGATGTCGAGCACGGCGCGTTCCTGCTCGGCGGGCATCTCCCACAGCGGCATCCCGCCCGCGACCACGCCCGCCGCCGAGACGGCGGCGTCGAGTCCGCCCCAGATGTCCACCGCCGACGCCACGGCCGCGCGCAGGGCGTCGGGGTCGCGCACGTCGGCGACGAAGGAACGCACTGCGCCGCGCCTGCTCACCAGGCCGCCCGCGCGGGTGGTGACGGTGGAGAGATCGGCGGGCGTGGCCATCGGATAGCGCAGCGCCGGATCGTCGGCGACGCGGGCGCCCGCGGGCACCGCCCCGCCGCGCGCGGCCAGCCCCAGCACGGTGGCCGCGCCGATGCCGCGCGCCGCCCCGGTCACCAGGGCGACCCGGCGCTGTTCGCCGGAGCAGACCGGCATCCTGGCGCGGGTCATCGGCCCGGTCCTTCCAGAATGGTCACCGCGGCCACGGCAGTGGGCCCGCCGAGGTTGTGCGCCAGGCCGATCCGCGCGCCGTCGACCTGGTCGGCGGCGTGCCCCCGCAACTGCTCGAACAACTCCACGCACTGCGCCACCCCGGTCGCGCCCGGTGGATGGCCTTTGCTCTTGAGCCCGCCGCTGGGGTTGACCGGCAGCGCGCCGCCCACCGAGGTGGCGCCGGTCTCGAGCAGTTTGCGACCCTCGAACCGATCGGCGAAGCCGAGGTCCTCGTAGCTCATCAGCTCGATGCCGGTGAAATAGTCGTGCACCTCGGCGACGTCGATGTCGGCGGGCCGCAACCCGGCCATGTCGAAGGCGCGGCGGGCGGCGCGCACGGTGGCGGGAAAGGTGGTCATGTCCCGCTTGTGCTGGTACATCACCGAATCCAGGCCGAGGCCGACACCACGCACCCACACCGGGCGATCGGTGTAACGTCCTGCCACCTCCTCGGCGGCCAGGATGAGCGCCGCCGCGCCGTCGCTCTGCGGCACGCAGTCGTAGACCCCGAACGGGTCGGCCACCACCGGCGCGGGCCACGCCGGTTGCATGGGGGTGTCGAAACGCAGTCGCGCCGTGGGGTTGCGCGCGCCCGGGGGGGGGGGGGG
>NZ_JARWRU010001011.1 GCF_029867845.1 Nocardia farcinica
TGTGACCCGGTATTTTCCCCCCCACCCCATATTATCCCCCCCGGCATTTGGTGTGGGGGGGAGGGGCGCTTATTACGGGCTCCGGTTACCGACGCCCCGCCGCACGCGCGGCGCCATCTCAGGCGAGCCGGTCCTCGGCTATCCGAGCCCCCACCCGTTCGAGCAGAGCGGCCGCCTCGGCGATGCACCGGGCCGGATCGGGCTCGATGTCGGTGAGCGCGTACGCCCCGGCGAATCCCGCCTCCCGCAGTCGCCGCGGCGACAGCAGGCACCGGCCCACCGCGGCCACCACCGGCGTCCGCCCGGCCGCCGTGCGCACGCCGATGGGCGCCTTGCCGTGCAGACTCTGCTCGTCGAGCGCGCCCTCGCCGGTCACCACCAGATCGGCCCCGGACACCCGGTCCGCGAAATCCAGCAGGTCGAGCACGATGTCGATGCCGCTGCGCATCCGCGCGCCGAGCACGGCCAGCGCGGCGAACCCCGTCCCGCCCGCCGCGCCCGCGCCAGGAGCGTCCGCGAACTCCGGTCCGGCCACCGCGGCCCAGGCGGTGAGCGCGGCCTCCAGCGCCACGCGCTGCTCCCGATCGGCGCCTTTCTGCGGCGCGTAGACCGCCACCGCGCCGCGCGGCCCGAGCAGCGGGTTGTCGACATCGCAGGCCAGGGTGAAACGCGCCGATCCGACCCGCTCGCACAGCGCGCCGGTGTCCAGCGCGGCCACCCGGGCCAATTCCGCCGAGCCCGGCGGTAGTTCGTCGCCTTCCGCGTCGAGCAGGCGGGCGCCGAGCGCGCGCAGCATGCCGGCGCCGCCGTCGGTGGAGGCGCTGCCGCCGAGACCGAGCACGATCTCCCCTGCGCCCGCGTCGAGCGCGTGCCCGATCACCACGCCGAGGCCGAAGGTGTTCGCGCCCAGCGGGTCCGGGTGTCCGCCGGGCAGCAGCGCCAGCCCGGTGACGGCGGCCAGCTCCACCACCGCCGTCCGCCCGCGCACCGCGTACGAGGTCCGCACCGGCTGCCCGGTCGGCCCCGGCGCGGTGAGCCGCATCCGCTGCCATCCCGCGGCGACGAAGGCGTCGACGGTGCCGTCCCCGCCGTCGGCGACCGGGACGGTGTGCACGTCGGCGGCGGGCACGACCGCGCGGATGCCGCGGGCCAGCGCCGCGGCCACCTCGGGCGCGGTGAGCGAGCCCTTGAACTTGTCCGGGGCGAGCACCACCCGGGGCGCGGACGTCATCCGGCCATTGTCGACCACCGCACCGCGATCCCGGCGCGCACCCGCGCTCACCCGGCGGGCAGTGGCGCCTCGGGTGCCCGATCGATGTGCACCGCACCGGTGCGCAGATAGGTCAGCACGGCCTCGTCCACCACGGGGTTGCCGCGTCCGAACGTGCCGTGATCACCGCCCTCGACGGTCACCAGCTGCCCGCCGAGCGCCCGCGCGAGCGCCGGCCCGCCCTCGTACTGGGTGAGCGCGTCGTGCTCACTCTGCAACAGCAGCGGCGGGGTGGACAGGCCCGAGCCGTCGATGGCGACGGGCTCGGTGACCGGCGGCCAGGAGCCGCAGTTCATGCCGGAGCGCACCAGTGCGGCGCGGGCGTCGAGCGCGTTGCCGCCGGAGGCCAGGGTGCTCACCGCGGCGCCGAGCATCTCCGGCCTGCCCGGCACCGCGTTCTCGTTGCAGGTGATGGCGGAGAACACCACCCGCCCGGCCGGATCGGTCCTCGTCGCGCCCGCGATGGCGATCAGGCCGTCGATGTCGGCGGGGTCGGCCTGCGCCCGGGCCATCGCCTCGGCGAAGACGGGCCAGAAGGCACGTGTGTAGGTGGCCACCGAGGTGGCGCTCACCAGCGGCACCTGGGCCGACGCGCCGCCGGAGAGCAGCAGCCGCAGAAAGTTCTGCACCTTCGCCAATTGCTCGGTGCCGCCGTTGAATCCGTCGCGGGCGATCTCGGCCAGCGGCTCCGGCAGGTCGCCGGGCAGGTCGGAGACGGCGGCGGGGGGCGGGGTGATGTTGGCGTACCAACCGCCACCCTGCGCCGAGACCTGCCGCACCCAGGTCCGGTAGACCTGCATGCTCGTCGTGCCGAGGTGGTAGCGCTCGTCGTTCTCGGCGATCCAGGCGAACAGGGCGTCGAGGCGGTGCTTTCCCGCGGCTTGCTGCTGGGCGAATTCCTCGGTCCACACCCAGCCCGGATGCACATTGGAGTCCAGCACCATGCGGTCCACCCGCTCGGGGAACAGGGTCGCGTAGACCGCGCCGAGATAGGTGCCGTAAGAGGTGCCGAGGTAACCGATGCGATCGAGGCCGAGTGCGGCGCGCACTGCGTCCATGTCGCGGGCGGTGGATTCGGTGGTGACGGTCGCCAGGTAGCCCGGCTGCTGCTCCTCACAGGCGGCCTTCAGCTCCGCATCGGTCACGAAGGCCTCGCCGTCCTCGCCGGTCAGCGACGCGCACGACAGCGGGGTGGACCACCGCAGGCCACGCGGCTGCACGGCGTAGAGGTCGTAGTGGTCGGCGATCTCGGCGGGCATGGCCGACACGCGCTGGGCCCAGAAGTCCAGGGCGTCGACGCCGGGACCACCGGGATTGGAGAACAGCGCGCCCCGCGACGCGCCGCGTGCGGCGATCCGGCTGACCGTCACCTCGATGCGCGGGCCGTCCGGGTCGGCGTGGTCCATCGGGACGGACACGATCGCGCACCGCGCACCCCGGTCCGGCGTCACCGCGCCCTCCGGGCAGGCGCCGAAAACGGGTGCGGGAGCGGCGAGCACAGGTGGTGCGACCACCGCCGACGCGGCCGCCAGGCTCACCGCGCCGAGGCCGAGCATCGCCCGGAACAGCTTCTTCCGCTTCATCTTTCGCCACCTCCCGCGGGAGCGCCGCCCTTCGGGAGGGCGCGACCCGGTCCGATGCATTCTCGCCGGGCGGGCGCGGCGGGACAAGTCGGCGGCGCGCCCGCCCTCGGCGGCGTGGCGGGTCCGCGCTGTGGTGTCCGATGTCGGGCTCCTGCGATGTCTCATGTCGGGCTCCGGCGGAGTAGCGTCGAGTCATGTCGACCGAGGTCCGCATCAACACCGCCCTGGAACGTTTCGAGATCTACGTCGACGGTGACATCGCCGGCTACACCGAGTTCCAGGACACCGCCTCGGAGCGCGCTTTCGTGCACACCGAGATCTTCCCCGGCTACGAACGGCGCGGCTACGCAACCGAACTCATCGGCACCGCGCTGCGCGCCAGCCGCGGCGAGGGTTTCGGCATCCTGCCGATGTGCTCGATGGTGCGCCACTTCGTGGAGATCAACCCGCAGTTCATCTCCTCGGTGCCACAGTGGGCGCGCGGCCGGATGGGCCTGCCGCAGTAAGGTTTTGGCGTTCGGACCGATCAGTAGCGGGCCACCGCCCCGTCCAGGGCGGTCTGGAGGTCGGCGCGCACCAGTCGGGCGATCTCGCCGGGCTTGTCCGGCAGTTCCAGCACCGGCACGCCGAAGTAGAAGCTGGCCGACCTCGCCTCCTCCCGGCTCGGCTCGATCGCCTCGGGCGGGCGCGGGCCGTAGCTGAGCCCGATGCTGACCAGCGCCGGGGGCGCGCCCAGCTTGGCGGCGCGGAAGGCGATGTGCCCGACCCCGCTGCCCACCGCCTGCACGGTGGCCGGGTCCACGTCGTTGCAGGTGCCCTCGGGGAAGATCGCCAGATGGTCGCCGCGCTTCATCCGCTCGGCGCAGATGTTCATCATCTGCTGACCCGCCGCGTTGACCGCCCTGATGCCGTGGTCCTTGCCGCGGAAGACCGGGATGCCGCCCATCATGTCCACCTTGCGCCGCTGGGCGGGGTCGGCGAACAGCTCGTCCTTGGCCAGCACCCGCACCCGCCCGATGATCGAGCGCAACGGACTGCGCCAGGCCATCGCGGCGACGGTGTAGGGGTCGTGCTGAGAGAGGTGGTTGATCGCGAAGATCACCGGCCGCCGCGAGCCCAGCAGTTCGCGCAGTCGCCGCTCGGCGCCCTCGGCGTAGCCGACCCGGGGACGGATGCGGCGCGCGAGCAGGGCATAGGCCGCCAGCGCCGTGATCCGGCGCTGGCGATGGTCCCGGTAGAACTCGTAGACGGCGTCGCAATTGTCGAGGCTGACCACGGGGGGTTCCATGACGACGACTCTAGATCGGTACCGGCACGGACGAGCGCTTCCCCGGGCGAACTGAGATGATGGCGGAGTGGCACGCGGAGACGACCCGGACGAGAGCATGACTCACGGCGGGCACGGCGACCGGCGGCGGCGCGGCTCGCGCGACGGCGAGCGGACGGTCCGTGCGGGATCGTTGCTGCTGGCCTCCACGAGCCTGACCGAGTCCACCTTCCGGCGCACGGTCGTCTACATCATGGAGCACAACGACTCGGGCAGCCTCGGCGTGGTCATCAACCGGCCGAGCGACACCGGGGTCGAGGAGGTGCTGCCCCGCTGGGCGCCGCTGGCCGCCGAGCCTGCCACCCTGCACGTCGGCGGCCCGGTCAAGCGTGACGCCGCCCTCTGCCTGGGCATTCTCCGCGTCGGCGCCTCCACCGCCGGCGTGCCCGGCCTGCGCCGCATCGACGGCAGGGTGGTACTGGTCGACCTGTCCGCCGATCCCGAGCAGATCGCGCCGCTGGTCGAGGGCATCCGTGTCTTCGCGGGCTATTCCGGCTGGACGTTCGGGCAGCTCGAGGGCGAACTCGACAACGACGACTGGATGGTCCTGTCGGCCCTGCCCCACGACCCCATCTCCGCCGCCCGCCCCGACCTGTGGGCCGATGTCCTGCGCCGCCAGCCGCTGCCGCTGTCCCTGCTGGCCACCCATCCCATCGAGGTCGAACGCAACTGACCCGGGCCGGTCGGTGCCGCCCGGGTCGTCGGCGCTGCCGGCGGAGCCGCCTGCCGGTCTAGCCGTCCCGGCGGGCGAACACCCGCGCCGACCAGACGAACCCGATCACACCGAGCCCCAGGCACCAGGCCAGGGCGACGACGGCCGAACCCCCGATCTCGGTGCCCATGAGCAGCCCGCGGATCGTCTCGGTCATCGGCGTGAACGGCTGGTACTCGGCGAACTGGCGCAGCCCGGCGGGCATGGTGTCGGTGGCGACCAGGCCGCTGCCGAGGAAGGGCAGCAGGATGAACGGCAGCGGCAGATTGCTCGCGCTCTCCGGGTTCGGCGAGATCAGGCCCATACCGACCGCGATCCAGGCCAGCGCGAAGGTGAACAGCGCGAGCAGTCCGGCGGCCGCGAGCCACTCCACCGGTTCGGCGTCCGGCCGCCAGCCGATCAGCAGCGCGACCAGCGCCATCGCGCCGCTGCCGAGCAGGCCGAGCACCAGCGTGCCGCCCACGTGGCCCGCCAACATGGACGCGGGCGCGATGGGCATGGTGCGGAACCGGTTGACGATGCCCTTGGTGGTGTCGGTGGCGATCTGCACCGCCAGCGAGGCCATCAGGTAGGCGGGAATCATCAGCAGCATGCCGGGAGCGAGGTAGTCGATGTACTCGCCCTCGGTGGCGGCCTCGAGCGCGCCGCCGAAGACGAAGGCGAACACCAGCAGCAGAACCACCGGCATGACGATGATGCTGATGATCAGGCTGGGATAGCGGACGGCCTGCCGCAGGTTGCGGCGCAGCATGGTGACCGACTCCCGCAGCGGGTCGGCGAGGCTGCGGGTCCGGGCGGGCGGCTCGAGATGGGCGTGCTCATCGGGCGATCTCCTTGTCGGCGGTGGCGGTCGTCGGGGCGGCGGGGTGGCCTCGACGCCCGCGCGGTCCAGGTCGTCGCTCCCGGCGCCCCGCGCGCGCCCCCCCCCGGCCCCAGGGCCCG
>NZ_JARWRU010001012.1 GCF_029867845.1 Nocardia farcinica
CGCGCCCCCCCCCGGCGCCGGGGGGGGGGGGCGGCTACCCGGCCTCGATGCGAGATGTGTTCAGCCGAGCGGGCTGTGGCCGAGCGAGACGTTGCCGGTGAAACGGAGCTGCTTGGCGCGGGGGAGCGGGTGGAAGAGGACTCCGTGCACGTCACGGTAGCGCCGTTCGATGTCGCAGGCGCGGGAGTAGCCGAGGCCGCCGACGGTCTCCATGGCCAGGCGGACGGTGGCGATCAGCTGGTCGGCGGCGACGGTCTTGCGGCTGAGGGTGCGGGCGGCATGGGCGTCGGTGTTGTCGAAACGCAGGTCGTCGGAGTCGGCGAACATGGCCGCGGCCAGGTCGGCGGCGGTGGTGTGCGCGTTGGCCATCTCGCCTGCGGTCTGCACCACATGCGCGTCGGTGCGGCCTGCCGCCACGGTGAGGGCGGTCTGCACCGCGCCGTCGGCGATGCCGAGATAGGCGGCGACGATGAGCGGCATGGCCGCGCCGATCACGGTGTTCAGCAGTGGCGGCCAGACGTCGGCGGGACGGATGAGCGAGACCGCCGCGTCGGGGACGAAGACGTCCTCGAGCACCACGGTGTGCGATCCGGTGGCGCGCAGACCGAGGGTGTCCCAGGTCTGCTCGATCCGCACACCGGGCGCGGAGAACGGCACGGCGCAGTGCAGCACGCGCGGGCCCTCCGGGGCCTCCTCCCAGCGGATGCTGGTCACCAGAATGGTGCCCGCCTCGCACCCGCTGGCCGGGGCCTTGCGGGCCGACACCCGGTAGCCGCCGTCCACCCGCTGCGCGTGGCCGGTGGAGTCGACCCAGTCCGAGGCGCCGGTGCTCACCAGGATCGCGCCCGCGGCGACCTTGCCGAGCACGCCGGAGGCGTCCGCGCCGTGCTTGTGCCGCCACACCTGGGTGGCGACCAGGTGGGAGTGCATGGCGAAGGCCACCGCGGTGGAGGGATCGTGACGACCGAGTTCCCGCAGGACGGCGCCCATCTCGGCGTGTGTGGCGCCGCCCCCACCGAACTCGGTGGGCACGCCCGCGGCGGTGAGGCCCTGTTCGAGCAGCAGCTCGAAGGCCGCCGGGGAGAGTTCGCCCGTGCGGTCGCGTTCGGCCGCGCCGTCGCGCAGGGATTCACCGACGAGGCGGGCCCGGTCGATCCAGGTGATGGCGCTTGGCCCGTCCGGGGCGGAGCCATTCGTCGTGGAGCCGATTGCCACGGTGGCGGGACTGGTCACGGTGGCGGGGCCGGTTGTGCTGGCGGGGCCGGCTGTGGTGTCGGGGCCGGCCGGGTTGATTTCGGGAGTCTGCGTGGCAGCGGTAGTGGTCATGTTTCGAAGCTAGGAAGCGCCGCGATAACCGGATAGTCCAGGAAATGAACTCCTCCGGTGCACCAGAAGGACCGGCGACTCGCGAGGTGGAGGCCTTATGACGAACCCGACCACGCTGAACGGCTCGACGGCGGAGACCGCCGAGGCGGTGTCCCAGGGCGCGGGCTACGGCCAGTACTGTCCGATCTCGCGGGCGCTGGACCTGCTCGGCGAACGCTGGTCGCTGCTGATCCTGCGCGATCTGGTGCTGGGCAGCACCCGCTTCAACGATCTGGCCCGCGGCCTGCCCGGCCTGTCGCGCAGCCTGCTGGCCAAGCGGCTGCGCCAGTTCGAGCGCGCCGGACTGGTGCGCAAGACCGGCACCCACTACGTGCTCACCGAGGCGGGCCACGACTTGGAGCCGATTCTCTTCGGCCTGGCCGAGTGGGGCGCGAAATGGACCTTCGGCGAGCCCGACCCCGCCGAACTCGACCCCGACCTGCTGGTCTGGTGGATGCACACCCGGCTCGACACCTCCGGCCTGCCCGGCCGCCGCCAGGTGTTCGCGGTGCGCTTCACCGACGATCCGCGCCGTTACTGGATCGTCGTCGACTGCGGCGCGCCCTCGGTCTGCGTGACCGATCCCGGCTTCGATGTCGACGCCACCATCGTCTCCGACGTGTCCTCGCTCTACCAGGTCTGGCTCGGCCGGATGCCGGTGCCGCACGCCCTGCGCTCCGGCAAGCTCGCCTTCACCGGCCCGTCGGCGCTGACCCGGAGAATGCCCGACGTGCTGCGGCTGAGCCCGGTCGCGCCGTATTTCGCCACCCCGCTGCACGCGGAGGCCAGCGCCTGATCGCCGGTCGGCTCAGGTGAGCTCGAGCGTAGCCGCGCCGAAGGAGACGTCGAAACGATCGCACCAGATCGACACGCTCGGCACCGCCGCGAGATCGACCCCGGCCGGGATCGGATAGTTCTGGTCGCCGCGATTGCCCTTCAACCGACCGAGATCGACGTGCTCGCCGTCGTCGAAGACGTGCCAGCCGTCCCGCCCGTCCAGCACCGGCGCGTCGGCGAGCCAGACATGCAGATCCGGGCCGTCGGAGGTGTCCAGATTCTCCAGGCGCAGCACACGCGAGCCGTCGGGCAGCTCGAGCGCGACGACCGTGCCAGAAGTGGCGTGCTCGTGGGAGATGAACGCGCCTCGTGCGAGCACCGACGGCTCGGCCGGAGCGCCGCCGTCCACCACGACCTCCGGTGCGGCCTCCCGCACCGTGGTCGAGGTGAACAGCCGCCACGGCTCGAACACGGCGGCCGCGGCCACGAGCGCGATCACCGCCACGCCGACCAGCGCCCAGGTGATCGGGGAGCGGGCGAGGGAACGGGCCGAGGCCATGGGGTCCTCCCTGTTTCGGCGTGCCCGTCAGAGATTGCCGACGATGTGCTCGAGTCGCCGCGCCACCAGTTCGCGCGCCTGCTCGCGCAGCGCGGGCCGGTAGCCGCTCGGATACACCTGGTCGCCGGGCTGGTAGTTCTTGAGCACCTCCCTGGCCAGGGTGATCTTGTGCACCTCGGTCGGCCCGTCGGCCAGGCCCATCACCTCGGCGTAGGTCAACATGTCGACGAACGGCAGGTCGGTGCTGACGCCGATGGCGCCGTGCAGGTGCAGCGCGCGCTGGGCGATGTCGTGCATGACCTTGGGCATGGCGACCTTGATGGCGGCGATGTCCTTGCGCACCTTCAGGTAGTCCTGCTCCTTGTCGATGCGCCAGGCGGTGCGCAGCACGAGCAGGCGGAACTGCTCCATCTCGATCCAGCTGTCGGCGATGCGCTCCTGGGTCATCTGCAATCCGGCCAGCGGGCCCTTGCGCATCTGCCGCGAGACCGCGCGCTCGCACATCATGTCGAAGGCCTTACGCACCAGCGCGACCGTGCGCATGGCGTGGTGCACCCGGCCGCCGCCGAGACGGGTCTGGGCCACGATGAAGCCCTGGCCCTCCTCGCCGAGCAGGTGATCGGCGGGCACTCGCACATTGTCGAACCGAAGGTGGCCCTCGTGCTCGCTGAAACCGGGCACATGGAAGTTCTTGACGATCTCCAGACCGGGGGTGTCGGCGGGCACGATGAACATCGACATGCCCTGATACGGGCTGACCTCGCGGTTGGTCACCACCATGACGATGTGGAAGGCGGCGAACTCGGCATTGGAGTTGAACCACTTCTCGCCGTTGATGATCCAGTGGTCGCCGTCGCGCACCGCGGTGGTGGTGAACAGCGTCGGGTCCGAGCCGCCGGTGGGCTCGGTCATCACGTAACAGGAGCCGATCTCACCGTCGAGCAGCGGCTGGAGGTACTTCGCCTTCTGCTCCGGGGTGCCGTAGTGGGCGAGGATCTCGGCGTTGCCGGAGTCGGGGGCCTGGCAGCCGAACACCGAGGGCGCCCAGACCGAGGTGCCGAGCACCTCGTTGAGCAGGGCCAGCTTCATCTGGCCGTAGCCGGGGCCACCGAGTTCGGGGCCGAGGTGGCAGGCCCACAGGCCCTGTTCCTTGACCTTCTCCTTCAGCGGGGCCATGAGCGCCATGGCCTCTTTGTTCGTGCGGTCGTAGGGGTTGGGGTAGACCAGGTCGAGCGGCTCCACCTCGGTGCGCACGAACTCCTCGGCCCAGTCGAGTTTCTTCTGGAACTCCGGGTCGGTTTCGAAATCCCAAGCCATGGTCAGCCTTTCGTGTGGGGGTGGGTGCGGAGACCGTCGAGGACGGTGCTCGCGAGGATGTCGGCGATCTGGTCGGGGGTGCGGCCGCCGTGCGGGCGGTACCAGAGCACCACCGTGTTCAACATGCCGAGCACGCTGTTGGTGACGACGTGGTCGGCGGTGCGCAGCACGCCCGTCGCCGCGCCGGTGTCGAGCACGTGCTGCCAGCGGTGCTGGATGCGGTCGCGCAGATCCTGCAGTTGCGCGGCGCGCTCGCCGGTCAGTGCGCCCACGTCGCGCAGCTGGATGGCGACCTGGCGGCGGTGCGCGACGATCAGGCGCACGTGGCTGCGGATCAGCGCGCGCAGGGTGGCCACGGGTTCGTCCCCGGCGGCGACGATGCGGTCGGCGTCGGCGAGCATCAGCTCGGTGTAGTCGCGCAGGATCTCCCACAGCAGCTCCTCCTTGGAACCGATGTGGTAGTACAGCGCACCGCGCTGCACGCCTGCCCGGTCGCCGATCTCGGCGACCCCGGTGCCGTGGAAACCCTTCTCCGCGAACAACTCCACCGCGGCCGCCATGATCCGCGCCCTGGTGTCGCCGGGAGCGGATGTGGCGGCGGGCGGGCGTCCACGCCTGCGCGCGGGAGCGGCCTCGGTCACCGTGCCGCCACCGTCACGGCCGGAGGGGGCGCCGTCATCGCCAGCCGCCGTCGAGGGCGAGCGTGGCGCTGGTGGCGAAGGAGGACGCCTCGGTGGCGAAGAAGAGCGCGGCGCCGACGATCTCCGTCGGCTCGCCGATGCGGCCAAGCGCGTTGCGCCGGGCGATCTCGGCGCGCAGTTCGTCGGGCCAGGCGGCGGAGATGTCGGTGGCGAACGGGCCGCACTGGATGGTGTTCACCCGGACCGTGGGGCCGAAGGTCTGTGCCAGCCCCGCGGTGAGGGCGTTCAGTCCCGCTTTCGCGGCGGCATAGGGCACGGCCAGCGGTTCCGGGGCGGCGGCCTCGATGGAGGAGATGTTGATGATGCTGCCGCCGCCGGCCGCCGCCATCCGGGCGCCGATCAGCGCCGACAGCCGGAACGGGCCCTTGAGGTTCACTCCGATCACCTTGTCGAACATCGCCTCGCTCACCTCCGCGAGGCTGGGGTAGAGCAGCGACATGCCCGCGTTGTTGACCAGCACGTCGACCCGGCCGAACTCGCCGTAGGCGGCCTCCACCAGGGCGTCGCACTGTGCCCAGTCGCTCACGTTGGCCGCTACCGGCAGCGCCCGGCGGCCGTGTTCTTCGCTGACCCGGGTGGCGAGCTCGGCGCAGTTGCCGAATTTGCGGCCCGCGATCACGACATCGGCGCCCGCGTCGGCGAAGGCCAGCACCATCTGCCTGCCGAGGCCGCGGCTGCCGCCGGTCACGAGGACGACCTTGCCGGTGAGGGGCACCCGCGCTCCTTCGATCGATGCGGCACGCGCGTGCCGCAAGAAAATGTTCCGACCAGTACATTAAAGGGGACGGCCGCCGTCGGCAAGAGCCCGCTTCCGCCAATCCGCAGCAACGCCCTCGGCCCTGGAAAAACAGCCGACTACCGGTGGGTAGTATGTATCCAGTCCTTTACCACCCGTTTATCGTAAATGAGGAAGTAGATGACAGAGCGTATTAAGGTCTGCGGTATACAGTTGGCCAGGGTTATCCACGAATTAATAGAGAAC
>NZ_JARWRU010001013.1 GCF_029867845.1 Nocardia farcinica
CCCTCGGCCGGTTTCGGCCGCGGCCTGACCTCGGGGCGCATCTTCGATCGCGGCGGCAGGCTGGTCGCCGCCGTGGTGCAGGAGGGGTTGATCCGCACCCTGCGGGAGTGACGCGGGCGTGAGCGGGCCCACATCGCGCCCGCTCGTAAGCTGATCCGGTGACCCAGACCCCGGTTCCCGCCCCCGTCGCCGAGGAGGCGTCGCGGTCCCGCCCGACCATCGGCGTGCTCGCCCTGCAGGGCGACGTGCGCGAACACCTGGCCGCGCTGGAGAGCTGCGGCGCCGACGCCGTGCTGGTGCGCCGGGTGAGCGAACTCGAGGCCGTCGACGGGCTGATCCTGCCCGGTGGCGAGTCCACCGCGATCAGCAAGCTGCTGCGGGTCTTCGAACTGCTCGAACCGCTGCGCGCCCGGCTGCGCGCGGGCATGCCCGCCTACGGCTCGTGCGCGGGGATGATCCTGCTGGCTTCGCAGGTGCTCGACACCCGCCCCGACGCCGAGCACCTGTCCGGCATCGACATGACGGTGCGGCGCAACGCCTTCGGCCGCCAGGTCGACTCCTTCGAGACCGACCTCGACTTCGCCGGACTCGACGACGGGCCGGTGCGCGCGGTGTTCATCCGGGCGCCGTGGGTCGAGCGCGTGGGCGAGGGCGTGCGGGTGCTGGCCACCGTGCCCGACGGGCCGGGCGCGGGCCGGATCGTGGCGGTCCGGCAGGGGGCCGTGCTGGCGACCTCCTTCCACCCCGAGGTGACCGGCGATCTGCGGGTGCACCGCATGTTCGTCGACATCGTCAGGGAGACCACAGCCGCCTCGGCCCGGTAGGTACCGCCGCCTCGGCCCGACGGCCGCGCCCGCCCCGGCCGGGTGGTCGTTCCCGGCAGCGCCCGGGCTACAGGGGGTGGCCCGACGGTGCATCCTCCCGGTTCCATTACGCTGTGAAAGCTGTCTGCTCGCCTCGGCGCGCTCGGGTCCCTGTGGTGACCGTCGTGTCCACGGCGGGCACGAACACAGGCGGCATGTAGAGAGACCGATGTGCAACCGACCCGAAGGAAGTAGGGAATGAGCGGCCACTCCAAATGGGCCACCACCAAGCACAAGAAGGCCGCGATCGATGCCAAGCGGGGCAAGCTCTTCGCGAAGCTGATCAAGAACATCGAGGTGGCGGCCCGCACGGGTGGCGGTGATCCCGACGGCAACCCGACGCTCTACGACGCCATCCAGAAGGCCAAGAAGTCGTCGGTGCCCAACGACAACATCGAGCGCGCCCGCAAGCGCGGCGCCGGTGAGGAGGCGGGCGGCGCCGACTGGCAGACCATCATGTACGAGGGCTACGGCCCCAACGGCGTGGCGGTGCTCATCGAGTGCCTCACCGACAACCGCAACCGCGCCGCGGGCGAGGTGCGCGTGGCCATGACCCGCAACGGCGGCAACATGGCCGATCCGGGCTCGGTGGCCTACCTGTTCCACCGCAAGGGTGTGGTCGCCCTGGAGAAGAACGGCCTGTCCGAGGACGACGTGCTCATGGCCGTGCTCGACGCGGGCGCCGAGGAGGTCAACGACCTCGGCGAGTCCTTCGAGATCATCAGCGAGCCCGGTGATCTGATCGCGGTGCGCTCGGCCCTGCAGTCCGCGGGCATCGACTACGACTCGGCCGAGTCCGGCTTCCAGCCCTCGGTCACCGTCCCGGTCGACGCCGACGGCGCGCGCAAGGTGTTCAAGCTGGTCGACGCGCTCGAGGACAGCGACGACGTGCAGAACGTCTACACCAATGTCGACATCTCCGACGAGGTGCTCGCCCAGCTCGAGGACTGATCCGAGGGCCGGACGAGCGACACGCGGTTCCCGCCGAGGGGGGGGGCGGGGCGCGGGGTGCGCGGCCCCCCACGCGGCGGGGGCGCCCCCCGGTGGGCGGCCTGAGCAGGGTGTGGGGGGCGGGGGGGCCCGCCGGG
>NZ_JARWRU010001014.1 GCF_029867845.1 Nocardia farcinica
ATCGTGGACGAGAGCGCACTCGGCGCGGCCGTGGCGGTGAACGCGCGCGGCGGTCCGCCGGAGCCGACCGAGCAGCGGCATCTGTGCGCCGAGCCGATCATGTCCGGGCCGCCCCCGCAGGAGCCGCCTGCCGCGCAGCGGGTGCTCGACCTGCCCTCGGCCTGGCGATTCAGCACCGGCGCGGGTCAGAAGGTGGCGGTCATCGACACCGGGGTCAACCGGCACCCTCGGCTGCCCTTGCTCCAGCCCGGTGGTGATTTCGTCTCCGACAGCGACGGCACCGTGGACTGTGACGGGCACGGGACGCTGGTGGCGGGCTTGATCGCCGCGCGCCCCGATCCCGGCGACGCGTTCGCCGGGGTGGCGCCGGACGCGGAGATCCTGGCCATCCGCCAGCTCAGCCTGGCCTACGAGGCCAAGGACCGCGCCGCCGACCAGACCCCAGGCCGGATCGCGCCCGCTGGCTACGGCACCGTGCTCACCCTGGCCGCCGCGGTGGTCCGCGCCGTGGACATGGGCGCGTCCGTGGTCAACATCTCCGAGGTGGCGTGCACGCCCGTCGGCGGTGACCCGGCCGACGCCGCACTCGGCGCGGCGGTGAAGTACGCCTACGACCGCGATGTCGTCGTGGTGGCGGCGGCGGGCAACATCCAACAGGGTGGCGCCTGCGAGAGCCAGAACGCGGGCTCCGGCTGGGACTCGGTGAGCACCACCGTGACCCCGGCCCGGTTCAGCCCCTACGTGCTCACGGTGGCCTCGGTGGAGGCCGACGGCAGCGCCTCGCCGTTCTCCATCGCGGGCCCCTGGGTCGCCGTCGCCGCTCCCGGTCGCGAGATCGTCTCCCTGGACAGCAAGCCGGGCGGCGCTGGACTGGTGAACACGGTGCAGACGGGGGAGGGCACCGCCTCGGTCGACGGGACCAGCTTCTCCACGGCCTACGTCTCCGGCCTCGCCGCGCTGGTGCGCGCCCGCTTCCCGCACCTGCGGGCCCAGCAGGTGATGGACCGGATCACCCGCACCGCGCACGGGCCGGGCGCCGGCCGTGACGACCGCATCGGGCACGGGCTCATCGATCCGCTGGCCGCGCTGACCGCGCACCTGCCGGATCAGCCGGTCAGCGCCGGCGCGGACGCCGGACGGGCGATCGCCGCGCCCGCGCCACCGCCGTACCGCGATCCGCTGCCGCGCCGGGTGGCGACCATCGGCTCCCTCACGCTGCTCGGCGCGGCGGGCATCGGATGGGCGCTGTCCATCCCGTTCCGCCGCGACCGTGACGACGACGTCGACCCCGGGGAAGGCATCTTCCCCGGAGAAGGACGGTAGGACATGGCAACCGAAGGTTTCGTGCGACGTCCGAGGATCGCGCCGCCACGCGCACCCGGCGGTGTGGTGGCGCTGACGGCGCCGCCGGAGATCCCGCGACCGGTGCCCGCCGGACTGTTGATG
>NZ_JARWRU010001015.1 GCF_029867845.1 Nocardia farcinica
ATCGGCTGGCAACGCCCGGTCACCAAGTTCGAAGGCAAGGCACACAGGGCGGGCAGCGCCATCACCGAGTTCATCTGGGGCAAGATCGAATGATGAACATCGGTGCGACGGCCGACCCGGCCGGGGGTGTTGCGGGGGAGGTGCAGCCGACCGGAGCCGAGGGTTCCGGCGACGCCGCGGCGGACGTGCGCCGGGTGCTGCTGATCTGGGACGCGCCCAATCTCGACATGGGCCTGGGCGCGATCCTCGGCGGCCGCCCGACGGCGGCCTACCGGCCCCGCTTCGACGCGCTCGGCCGCTGGTTGCTGGCCCGCACGGCGGAGCTGTCGCGGCGCGCGCACAGCGGCGGCCGGATCGAGCCGGAGGCGACGGTGTTCACCAACATCGCGCCCGGCACCGCCGACGTGGTGCGCCCGTGGGTGGAGGCGCTGCGCAATGTGGGCTACGCGGTCTTCGCCAAGCCCAAGATCGACGAGGATTCCGACGTCGACGCCGACATGCTGGCGCACATCGAGCTGCGCAGCCGAGGCGCGGGACTGGCCGGGATCATGGTCGCCTCGGCCGACGGCCAGGCCTTCCGCGAACCGCTCGAAGCGCTGGCCGAACGCGGAATTCCGGTGCAGGTGCTCGGGTTCCGTGAGCATGCGAGCTGGGCGGTCACATCCGATACCCTCGAGTTCATCGATCTCGAGGACATCCCGGGCGTGTTCCGTGAACCGCTGCCGCGGGTTAGCCTCGACTCGCTGCCCGACGAGGGTGCCTGGCTGCAGCCGTTCCGGCCGCTGTCGGCGCTGCTCACCTCACGCCCCGGTCAAGGAGTCGCTTAGTGTTCACACGCTGGGGCGATCTGGTCTACCGTTTCCGCTTCGCCGTCATCGGCATCGTCACCGCGGCGCTGCTGGCACTGGGCGGCTACGGCTTCGGCCTGGAAGAACATCTCAGCTCCAGCGGATGGGACGACCCGCACTCCGAATCGGCGCAGGCCGCACGGATCGCCGACTCGGCCTTCGGCCGCGACCACAACAGCGACGTGATCCAGCTGTACACCGCGCCCGAGGGCCGGACGATCGACGACCCGGAGTTCCGGGACAAGATCGTCGACAGTCTCAACCGGCTGCCGCGTGAACACCCCGACCAGATCGCCAAGGTCAACGGCGCCTACTGGCCCACCGAGACCGGTCCCGGCGTGCCGCTGACCTTCGGCTCGCCGGACAAGAAGTACACCTTCGCCTCGGTGGCCATCGTCGGCGACAACGACACCGACATGGTCCGCAACTACCGCGAGGTCAAGGACGCCTTCGACATCGAGGGCGTGGACGTGCAGGTCACCGGC
Source organism: Nocardia farcinica (assembly GCF_029867845.1). Lineage (GTDB taxonomy): Bacteria > Actinomycetota > Actinomycetes > Mycobacteriales > Mycobacteriaceae > Nocardia > Nocardia farcinica_A. The sequence goes on from NZ_JARWRU010001015.1 coordinate 1,334, forward strand.
CTGCAGGCGGTGGCGGGCACGCTCAACGACACCATGGCCAGCGACTCGCGGCGCATGGAGATGCTGGCCATCCCCGCGGTCGCGGTGCTGCTGTTCTTCATCTTCGGCGGCCTGGTCGCCGCCGCGCTGCCGCTCATCGTCGGCGGCCTGACCGTGATCGGCGCCAACGGCATCATCATGGCGCTGACCAAGGTCACCGAGGTGAACTCCTTCGTCGGCAGCGTGGTGTCGATGATCGGCCTCGGCCTTGCCATCGACTACGGCCTGTTCATCGTCAGCCGCTTCCGCGAGGAGCTGGCCGAGGGCTACGCCCCGCCCGCCGCGGTGCGCCGCACGGTGATGACCGCGGGCCGCACGGTGGTGTTCTCCGCGACCATGATCGTGGCCAGCCTCGGCGGCATGCTGCTGTTCCCGCAGGGTTTCCTCAAGTCGGTGGCCTACGGCACCATCGCGACGGTGACCCTGGCAGCCCTCACCGCCATCACCATCCTGCCCGCCATTCTCGGCATCCTCGGCAGGCGCGTCGACATGCTCGGCCTGAAGCGCTTCAAGAAGACCAAGACGGCCGAAGAGGTCGAGAACAGCTTCTGGGGCCGCACCACGCAGTGGGTGATGCAGCATCCGCTCAAGATCGCGGTGCCGATCACCATCCTGCTGTTGCTGCTGATCATCCCGGTGAAGAACCTGGCCTTCGGCGGCATCAACGAGCGTTACCTGCCGCCGGACAACGACGTGCGCGTGGCGCTGGAGAACTTCTACGACGTCTTCCCGCTGAAGAAGACCGACCCCATCCAGCTGGTGATGGTCTCCGAGAACAGCGCCTCGGTGGGCAAGGTGTGGAAGCAGGCGGGCGAGGCGCCCGGCATTCTCGGCGGCTTCGGCGTGCCGAGCCGCTCGACCACCGAGCCGAACGTCTACCGGACCGAGGCATCGCTGGAGGTCTCCGAGAACGCCGATCCGACCATCGACTTCCTTCGCTCGATGGACGTGCCCGACGACGTGCGGCTCTATGTCGGCGGTCAGCCCGCGATCACCAAGGACAGCGTCGACGCCCTGCTCGACCGGATGCCGGTGATGATCGCGCTGGTCCTGTTCGTCACCACGCTGTTGATGTTCCTGACCTTCGGCTCGCTGGTGCTGCCGATCAAGGCCGCGCTGATGAGCGCGCTCGGTCTCGGTTCCACCCTCGGCATCCTGACCTGGATATTCATCGACGGCCACGGCGCCGGGCTGTTGAACTTCACCCCGCAGCCGATCATGTCGCCGGTGCTGGTGCTGATCATCGCGGTCATCTACGGTCTGTCGACCGACTACGAGGTCTTCCTGCTCTCGCGCATGGTCGAGGCGCGTGCCCAGGGCGCGTCCACCACCGAGGCGGTGCGGGCCGGCACCGCGCACACCGGTCGCATCATCACCGCCGCCGCGCTCATCCTGCTCGTGGTGGTCGGCGCGTTCGCCTTCTCCGACCTGGTGATGATGCAGTACATCGCCTACGGCCTGATCGCGGCGCTGTTCATCGACGCCACCATCCTGCGCATGCTGCTGGTGCCCGCCACCATGAAGCTGCTCGGCGACGACTGCTGGTGGGCTCCGGCCTGGATGAAGCGCATCCAGGAGCGGATGGGGCTCGGCGAGCCGATCCTCGACGACGAGCGCCCGGACGGCGGCGAGGTGGTCGACCTGGTCAAGACCACCCCCATCACCGACCCGGTCACCATGCTCATGCCCGCGCTGCCGGAGGAGAAGCAGCGCAAGACGCCGCGGCGGATGCGCACGGTCGCCGAGATCGAGGCCGAGGCGCCCACCCAGAGCATCGACGACGTGTCCCCGGCGCCGAAGGTTCCCGGCCGTCCCGAGGGCGCGCGCCCGCCCGTGCCGCCGCGCGGGGCCATGCCCGCCGCACCCGATCCGACCAGGCCGCGCGCGGCCTCGCCCGGCGCCGAGCAGTCCGCCCCACCGCCGTCCGCCCCGCCTGCGCCCGGTTCCCCGGCCGCGGGCCCGCAGATTTCCACGCCGCCGTGCGCCGGGCCGGGCCACGGCGGGGCCGGCCGGTCGCTACCCCCGCCGCACGGGGCCGGACAGGACGCGGTGGCCGCGCCCCAAACCCCCCCCCCCCGGCCCCCCCGCCCGCCGCGGGCGCCCG
>NZ_JARWRU010001016.1 GCF_029867845.1 Nocardia farcinica
CGGCATCGCCGCGCGCATTGGTGGCGTGGTGATGCCGTCGTACTCCCCTCCCGGGTTGGCCTGCACCGGGGGGCGCGGGTCCGCATTCTCCGCCGGATCGATTCCGCGACAGTCTTTTTCACTGGCATCGACGCCGAAGACCCTCGGAGAACCCCCTTTCGAGCTCAGCGTGCCCCGAAGCCCGTCGGCCTGCGGGCTCGACACTCGCGCGGATCAGCGAAGCGGGAGCGGGATACCGGCGACGACGAGCACGACGGACTCGGACTCGGCGGCGATCCGAGAGTTCAGTGTTCCCAGCAGATCTCGGAACAACCTGCCGGAGGCGGTGGCGGGGACGACCCCGCTGCCGACCTCGTTGCTGACGGCGACCACCGGGACTTCGCAGGCGCGCCAGGCGGCGAGCAGGGTATCGATGTCGGCGTGGACGGGGGCGAGATCCCCGCCCGCCCAGACGTTGTGGGCGTCGAGGCGGGCGGTCAGCCAGGTGCCGAGGCAGTCCACGAGAAGGGGCCGGGTCGCGGTGGCGAGTGCTGTTGCCACGTCGTCGGTTTCGAGGGTGTCCCAGCTCGCGGGGCGGCGTTCGCGGTGCAGGGCGACGCGCCGGGCCCATTCGGCGTCGCCGTCGCGGGTGCCGCCGGTGGCGACGTAGGTGACGGCCGGGTGCGCGGCGAGCCGGTCTTCGGCGTAGCGGGACTTGCCCGAGCGGACGCCGCCGAGGACGAGGGTGCGGTGCGCGGGCGGACGGCCCGTGTGGATGACGTCGCCGTCACGGCCGGGGCGGGCGCCGAGGGTGCGCAATCGTCGCTCCAGTTCGTCGTTCGGGGGGTTGTGGTGGCCGAGGTGGACGGCCACCACATCGGTCTCGTCGGTGACGGCAGCGGCGGTGCGCAATCCGCTCACCAGGTCGGCGAATTCGGGGAAGCCGAGGTGCTGGTCGGACAGGTCGGAGCGGTCGCCGAAGGTCTGCTCGAGGAAGACGGCGTCGTAGGCGGCGGCGCGGACCGCCTCGAACCACGGTCGCGGCCACGGGCCGGTGTCGCATGCCCACAGCACGCGCGCGCCGTCCGGGCCGGTGAGGTCGTACAGCACGGTGTCGCCGTCGCGGAACACCCGGTGCCGCGCGGGCAACACGGTGATCTCGTAGCGCCCGGCCGTCAGACGGTCCCCGGCGCGCACCGGGACGAAACGCACCGGATCGTCGGGGCCGACCCAGGGGCGGCAGGAGTCGAGGGCGTCGGCGGGACCGATGACCTCGAGTTCGTGGCCGGCCTCGACCCAGGAGCGGAACAGCAGGGCCTGCGGGCCGAGATGGTCGGGGTGGGCGTGGGTGAGCAGGATGTGGCGCACGTCGGCGAGGGTGCGGCCAAGGCGGACGGCGGCCCGCGGTGCTTCGGGGCCGCAGTCGAGCAACAGCACGTCATCGACGAGGGCGGCGGTCTGGCCGCGGATCTGCCCGCGCGCGGCGGCGTCGCGGCACGACTCGCAGCGGCAGAAGGGGGACGGCCATCCGTCGGCGGCGCCGGTGCCGAGCAGGACTATCTCCATCAGCGTGACTCCGTTCCATCGGCGCCGGGGTTGCCCGCCCCATCGTGTTCCACCGAGATCGCGCCGGAAGAATCCGCGGCAGAGCCACGCCCACCGCGCAGGGGCAGCACCGCGCGACCGTCGCGGCGATCGAGCACCTCGACGCGCGCGCCGTAGACCTCGGCGATGCGCCGCACGGTGAGCACCTCGGCCTGCGGGCCGTCGGCGGCGATGCGACCGCGGTCGAGCAGGACCAGCCGATCGCCGTACTGGGCGGCCGAGGTCAGGTCGTGCATGGCGGCGATCACGGTCAGCTCGCCTTCCCGGCGCATGGCGTCGACCAGTTCGAGCACCTGCTGCTGGTGACCGATGTCGAGGGCGCTGGTTGGTTCGTCGAGCAGCAGCACCCTCGGTTGCTGGGCGAGGGCGCGGGCGAGCACGACGCGCTGGAGTTCACCGCCGGAGAGTTCGGTGGCGGGCCGGGCGGCGAAATCCTCCAGCTCGAGGCGGGCCAGCACGCCGTCGACGATCTCCCGGTCACGCAGGGTTTCGCTGCCGAACCGCGGGATGTGCGGGGTGCGGCCGAGACGGACGAGTTCACGCACCGTGACGCCCTCGGGCACCACCGGCCGCTGCGGCATGAGCGCGACCGCGCGGGCGACGGCACGGCGCGACGCGTGGCCCGGCTCCACCCCGGCCACCCGGATGCCGCCCCTGGCGCTGATTAATCCGGCCACGGCGTGCAGCAGGGTGGTCTTGCCGGAGCCGTTGGGGCCGACCAGCGAGACCCACGCTCCCGCCGCCACCACGAGGTCGATGTCGTGCAGGACCTCGACGCCGCCGCGTTCGGCGCTGACGCGCTCGCACACCACCGCCGTCACGACACGCCCCGGCTCCGGCGCAGCACCAGCAGGAAGAACGGCGCGCCGACGGCGGCGGTGACCACGCCGATGGGCAGCTCGGCCGGCGCCATGAGGGTGCGGGCCGCCACGTCGGCGACCACGAGGAAGGCGGCGCCGGCGATCAGCGACAGCGGCAGCAGCAGGCGGTGCCCATGGCCGACGAGCAGCCGCACGGCATGCGGCACGACGATGCCGACGAAGCCGATCAGCCCGCCCGCCGCGACCACCGCCGCCGTGCCGAGGGTGGCCACGCAGACCAGCAGCAACCGCACCCTGGCCGGGTCGATGCCGAGACTCGCGGCCTCCACGTCGCCGACGGCCATCACGTCGAGGGTGCGCCGGTGCGCGACGATGACGGCGGCGGTGGCCACGACATAGGGCAGTAC
>NZ_JARWRU010001017.1 GCF_029867845.1 Nocardia farcinica
GGGGGTGGGGCCTGGGGGACCCCGCCGGGCGCGGGGGCGGGCGGGGGCCGGAGACGCTGGTCACCAACGACCCCGACGCGCCCCGCAGCTTCACCGAACCCCGGCCGGGGCCGGTGGTTTTCAAGCGCGACGGCACCCGGCGCGGATCCTGCCCCCAGGCGCGGATCGTCACCCGCGAGGACTTCGCGCGGATGTCGGACATCCGGCGGTGCCCGGCCGCCTTCCAGGTCTACGTGCAGTCCGAGTGCGAACTGCGGGTGGTGTGGGTCGACGGCGTCGAGTGGACGGTGCGCGTGGACGCCCCGCCCGGGGTGCAGCGCCTGGTCGACCGGCCGGCCGTCGAGGTCAGCTTTTCGGCGACCACCCTGCCCGCCTCGGTGAGCAAGTCGCTGGCCACCCTGATGGGCGCGCTCGGCCTGGGTTTCGGCGTGCTGGACCTGCGCGTCGGCCTCGACGGGGAGTACTACTTCCTCGAAGTCGACCCGCGCGGCCGGTTCGACCACCTCGTGACCGCGACCGGACTGCCGATGTTCCGCTCGATCGCCGACCTGCTGGCCGACGACGAGATGGTCACCGGACGGTGAGGTCCGGCTCGCCCGGCGCCACCCGCCGACGACCTACTTGCCGGACTTGTCGGGATTCTTGCGCCGGTTCGCCCCGCCGCGGCTGCGCAACTGCACGTGCGATTCCACCAGCACATTGTGGATGAAACCGTAGGAACGGCCGGTGGCGCGGGCCAGCGAGCGAATGCTCGCCCCGGCCTCGTATTGCTTCTTCAACTGGTTCTGCAGACGGTCACGTGACTTCCCCGTGACGCGGGTGCCCTTGGTCAAGGTGTTCTTGTTCTGTGTGGGCCTGTCGCTCATGGCTTCCTCCGAGTCGCCGAGCAGCGCGTCATTCCAGGCTAAGCACTCGACAGGAAACGATCAACGAAATGATGTGACTCAGCTCACGCCAGTTGGATCAGCTCGAGGTACTCGGCCGACCAGTGATCCTCGGTGCCGTCCGGCAGCAGGATGACCCGCTCGGGCGCCAGCGCCTCGGCCGCGCCGGGATCGTGGGTCACCAGCACGACCGCGCCCGCGTAGGTGCGCAGCGCGTCGAGCACCTGCTCGCGCGAGACCGGATCGAGATTGTTCGTCGGCTCGTCGAGCAGCAGCACATTGGCCGCCGAGGAGACCAGGCCCGCCAACGCCAGGCGGGTCTTCTCGCCGCCGGACAGCGTGCCCGCCGGCTGCTCCAACTGCGGGCCGGTGAACATGAACGCGCCCAGCAGACCGCGAAGGTCCTGCTCACCGGCATCGGGAGCGGCGTGCCTGATGTTCTCCCAGACCGTCGCGTTGTCGTCGAGGGTGTCGTGTTCCTGGGCGAAATAGCCGATCTTGAGACCGTGGCCCGGCACCAGCCCGCCCGCCGTCGGCTGCTCCACACCGGCCAGCAATCGCAGCAGCGTGGTCTTGCCCGCGCCGTTCAGGCCGAGCACCACGACCCGCGAGCCGCGGTCGATGGCCAGATCGACACCGGTGAAGATCTCCAGCGAGCCGTAGACCTTGGTGAGGTTCAACGCTTGGGTGAGCAGGGTGACGACGATCAACAGGCCGACAGGTGACGGTTCGGTGGGGGGCATT
>NZ_JARWRU010001018.1 GCF_029867845.1 Nocardia farcinica
CTGACCTCGACTCCCACGCAAACCTCCACAATTCTCGGTGAGCCTCCGCGATGCGATCCGGTGCTGCGCGTCAACGGCCCTCGCGGACAAGTTACTGCAAATTCTGGTCAGGGGGAATCAGATGCTATCAACTTGCCCGAGCGCGACACGCCGTGAGCGGGGGTCATTTTGTGACGGAATCGGTGTTCACTTATCGGTGTCGCTGCATGGCCTGCCCCGACCTGTGGCCCGCTCGGCCGCCGTTGGGCGCGGATCGGGGAGCCGGGGCGCGCCGACGCCGCCACCGACCCTCGGGTGACCGTTGTACCCGCAGTAACGCTGGCGTACCGTTGACATTCATTCTCGACGACGATGATGGACGGGGTGGGCGGATGACCACAGCCGCTAGGGGTCGTGGCGCTGATCCGGTGCCGGGCGACGAACGCATCCACGGCGTGCGTGGCAGTGGGACGGTGTCACGATCGGGAAGAATGGTAGGTCACTTCTTGGTCGGCGCGTCCGGTTCGGTTCCCGCGCCGTCATGGGGGCCCGACAGCCCCCAGGCCCGCGCGTGCCGGGAGTTGGCCGCCGCGGTGCTGGCCGATGTCGATCCCACGGCCGCCACGGCACCGCTGGTGGAGGCTGCCGCGGGTTGCGCGCGCGACGGCGTGGCGCTCGCGTCGGTGCACCGGGCCGTATTCGACGCCGTGCGAAGGGAATTCGAGCGGCAGCGCACGACGGCAATCCCGCCGGGCGCCGACCGCAGACTGTGGGAGACGCTGGAGAACGTGACCGTCGCGGTCTCCTCCGCCTATCTCGACGAGGCCAGGGTGCACCCGCCGCACCAGAGCGTCGTGGACACCGTGACCGCGTCCCTGCTCGGCGGCATCGCCGATCCCGCCGAGGCCGACGAGTGCGGTATCGAGCTGGCCGCCACCTACTCGGTGCTCGCACTCGCGCTGCCCGTCGCGGGGGCGCGCGGCGACGCCGGACCGCGCGCCGATGTCACCCGGGCCGATGTGCCCGCGGTGCAGGCGATCCGGCCGGGCCCGCCGCCGTTCGTGCCCCACAACGGCCCGCGCGAGCCCGGCGGCAGGCACGTCCTACGCCGGGTGCGCGCCGCGCTGGCCGAGCGCGGCGGGCCGAACGTGTTGTCGCTGCTCGGCCGTGACGGCGGCACGGTGCTGGTGCCCGCCGGCGCGCCGGGCAGGCCGGAGGTGGGGCGCCTGGTCGATGCGCTGAGCGAGGCCGCGGGTGCTCCCGGGGGCGGCCCGGGGGGGACCGGGGCCGCCCGGGGCGCCCAGCCCCCCGGCGCCCCGTGGGCGCCCGGACGGCG
>NZ_JARWRU010001019.1 GCF_029867845.1 Nocardia farcinica
GAACAGAGCCTGCTCGTCGGTGATGCCCTCGGGCACGGGGAAGCAGTTGACGTCACCGAAGGGCACTCGCACGTACTGGGCGTGGGAACCCTGGTAGCCGCCGAAGGGATGGGTGTAGCCGTAGATGCCGCCGGTCGGATAGCCGAACAACGGTTGTTGCAGTTCGGGGTTGGGGTTGGTGGTGTCGCACAGCGAATACATGTCGTGGGTGCAGTAGAAGCAGGTGCCGCAGCCGATGAAGGACGGGACCGTCACCCGCTCCCCCACCTTCCGCTGCCGCACCTCGGGCCCGATGTGCACGATCTCGCCGGTGAACTCGTGGCCGAAGACGTCACCCTCCCGCATGCCGGGCAGGTAGCCGTCGATGAAATGCAGATCCGAGCCGCAGGTGGTGGTCAGGGTGACCGCGACGATCACGTCGTGGGGATTGAGCAGTTTCGGGTCGTCGACGGTCTCCACCGACAGGTCGTTCACGCCGTTCCAGCACAGTGCGCGCATGGTTTCCTCCTGGTCAGCGCGCGCCGGAGCGGGCACTCGGGTTGTGCACGAGGGTGGGCAGCTCACCGGTCTGCAACAGCGCGCGCATCCGGTAGAGCAGCTTGTACACCGCGGCGCCGGTCAGCGGGCCGGGTAGCGCGGACCTGGTCCACACGGTCACCTCGGTGCCGAGGTGACCGGGGGCGGGGGCGAATCGGACGCGCAGTTCAGCGTCGGCGCCCGCCAGTTGGCCGCGATAGCCCATGCCGTCCGGCTCGGTGACGTAGGTGGTCCGCAAGACGACGCCCTCGTCGCCACGGCGGAACGCCCTGTCGACGCGGTCGGCGACGGCCCTGACGTCGCCGAGATCGCCGAGCACACGCGACATGCGCACCGGATCACGCCAGCACTGTTCGACCCGGGCCCGCGGCGCGGCGATGGTCACCGACTGCACGCTGGACCGCCGGCCGTTCGCGCCGACGACTCTTCCCACCAGACCGGTGACATTCTGTTTGACTTCGTCGATGGTGTGCACGACACACTCCTCTGTTCAGCGCCTGGCTCGCGCGGATGTGCTGCCGCCGCGGCCTACGCGTCGAACGGTCCGGCGCCCCCGCTCCTGGAGGCGTCCGCGACCCATCGGGTGCCTACCCGGCGACCCCGCGGTCAAACGGCGCGACCGGTGCAAACAGGCCGTGACGGGCACCTCAGTCACCGCGCAGCGACTGCGCCTCGCGCACGGCCGTCCGCTGGTCCGGGCGAGCTCGCGGATGCCGTGCGGCTGGGAGCAGCGCGCAGACGAGCAGCCGGAGCACCACCGCCACCGGGGTGACGCCGAGCCGGATGGGCATCGTCTGCATCTGCTCGGCCTGGTGCACCGGTTCCCCGGCGGCGCTCGGCCCGCGCAGGCCCGGGCACGGACAACAGCACGATCAGGCCGGGCGCGCGGATTGAAACGCGCCGAAACGGTTAGCTCATAAGGGATTCGGGCTCGCGTCCAGTTCTCCGGGAGGTACCACCATGCCCATCCGTTACCGTCAGCGCCGTTCTTTCGGGCCGCTGAAACTGAATTTCACCCAGCAGGGCCTGTCGTCGTGGAGCATCAAGATCGGCCGCTGGTCGTGGAACTCCCGCACCAAGAAGAACAGCGTCGACCTGCCTGGCCCGCTCAGCTGGCGGCAGGGCTGAGCACCCCGGTCACCGGCCTCACGGCACGCCGTCGCGCCGTCGCGGCTCTCGCGCGCCCGGACTCTAAGCTCTACGCCGAACGTGCGTCGAAGTCCGAGCCGGTTCGCCGGAGGCGGCCGGGAAGCCGAGGAGTTCCTGGATGTTCATCGTGCGGAAGGCGCGACGGGCGCTGACGGTGTCGCTGGCTGCCCTGTGCGCGGCGACGATGTGCGTGTCGAGCGCGGCGGCGCAGCAGGATCCACGTCCGAACGTGGTGCTGATCCTGGCCGATGATCTGGACGCGATGACCACTCCGGTGTGGCAGGCGCTGCCGCGCACCGCCGAGCTGATCCGTGATCGCGGAGTCGAGTTCACCGAGGGGTTCGCGCCGCTGCCGATCTGCTGCGCGGCGCGCGCTTCCCTGCTCACCGGCGACTACGGCCACAACACCGGCGTGCTGACCAACGCGGGTCCGGTGGGCGGCTTCGAGGCCTTCCGCGCCAACGGCAACGAGTCGCGCACCTTCGTGAAGGCGCTGCACGACAGCGGATATCGCACGGGGATGGCGGGCAAGTACCTCAACGGACTGGAGGACGATCCCGGCCACATCCCGCCCGGCTGGGACGACTGGAACGCCGGTGTCGACAACTTCCTGTACGCCGGTAACAACTACACCCTCAACGACAACGGCCGGATGGTGAAGTACGGTGTGGCGCCGCGGGATTACGCCACCGACGTGCTGGCGGAGAAGTCGCGGCGGTTCATCGCCGAGGCCTCGGCGTCGGGGCAGCCGTTCTTCTGGTACGCCGCTCCGACCGCGCCGCACTTCCCCATCCCGCCCGCGCCGAGGCACATCGCCGAGACCCCGCCGACCGCCGCCCCGCGCTCACCGAACTTCCAGGAGGCCGACGTCTCCGACAAGCCGACCTGGCTGATCGACACCGCAGGCCCGCGTGCGGCGACCATCGAGGCCACCAACGACGTCGACTACACCAACCGGATCGGCTCGCTCAAAGCTCTCGACGAGATGGTGGCCGGGATCGTGGCCACCCTCGCCGACACCGGCGAACTCGACCACACCTACCTGATCTTCACCTCCGACAACGGCTACAGCCTGGGCGCGCACCGGCTCACCCAGAAGATGGCGCCCTACGAGGAGTCCATGCGGGTGCCGCTGGCCGTCGCCGGTCCCGGCATCGCCGCCGGGCGCACCGAGGCCATGGCGCTGTCGATCGATCTCGCCCCGACGATCCTCGAATGGGCCGGGGTCGCGGCGCCCGATCCGATGGACGGCCGATCGCTGACGCCGGTGCTGCGCGGCGACACCGCGGGCTGGCGCTCCGATTTCGTGGCCGAGTACGGCGGCGCGGGCTACGGCGGACGCTTCGGCATCGCCCAGGAACAGGTTCCCGGCACCGAGACACCGTTGCAGTACGTGCTGGACATGCCGTCCTGGGTGGGCATCCGCACGGAGCGGCACCTCTATGTGCGCTGGTACGAGCGGGAGCGGCCGCTCGACGAGCGTGAGTACGAACTCTACGACCTGCACACCGACCCCTACCAGCTGACCAATCTGATCAAGACTCCCGAAGGCCGTGCGGCACACGAGGGCCTGGTCGACCAGTTGGATCGGCGGCTGAACGAGCTGGCGAACTGTGCGGGGACGGCCTGTCCCTGACGCGCCGACCACGCTCCTCCTGGCTGCCGCTCACGGCGAGTCGCGGCCGGGGATGTCGATTCCCGCGGCGCGCAGCCGTGCCTCCAGCAGGGCGGTGAGCCGGGCGGTGGCCGAATCGGGCTGCTCGGCGTAGTCGCGGATGAGCCGGTAGCGGGTGCCGGTCTCGGTGGGTGCGCGAAAGGCGGTCACGATCCTCAGCAGCGCGGGGTTGGCGAGATAGCAGTCGGCCAGCCGGTCGGCCAGCTCGACGAGGCCGGGGTCGCGCGGGTCGCCTGCGGCGGCTGCCAGGACCTGCCGATTCAGCTCGACGAAGCGGGTGTCCTCCAACGCGAGTTCGACATTCGTCAGGTAGTCGTCGAAGCCGTCCGGGACGAGCGCCTTGGCCAGCACCATCCCCTCCCTGGAGGCCGCCACGTGCTCAGGGGTGAAGCCGAGCTCGCGCATGCGCTCTAGCAGGGTGAGCGCGCGTTCGGGCAGCAGCGCCCGGTCGCCCTGGGCGAGCCTGCGCAGGGTGGCGCGCCGGGCGGTCAGTTCGGCGATGCGTTCGGTGAGCTGACGCTCCACGTCGACCAGCGCGGCGGCGAAGTCGGCGGGGTCGGCGTCGAGCAGCGGGCCGATCTCGGCCAGCGGCACGCCGGCGGCGGCCAGGGTGCGGACCTGCACGAGCCGGAACAGGTCCGCCGAACGGTAGCGACGGTAGCCGGAGCCGTCGCGCGGCGGCTCCGCGATCAGCCCCTGCTTGTGGTAGTGCCGCACCGTTTTCACGGTGACGCCGGCGAATGCCGCCGCCCGGCCGATGGTGACGCCCTCGATCATCGTTCTAGCGTGCCCGCGAGTCGGCGCGCGGCGCCAGTTCGCGCACCGCGTCGGCGACGGCGCGGAAATCCTTGCGCAGCAGGTGCGAATGATTGCTCGGCACCTTGGCCGCCCCCCGCAGGTTCGGGTTGGCCGCCAGCACCGGGTCCAGCGAGGCGCGCACCGCCTCCATCTCCTCGGCGCCGCCACCGAGATTCGAGCCGGTCGCCAAGATCCAGCGCACCGGATAGGACGCGCGCTCGAGGACCGGGGCGAGATCGGCGTGCAGCCGGTTGGCCTCGATGTTGATCTCGGCGTGCTCGGCGGCGCTCATCCTCGCCGCCAGGCCGAGCGGGCGGGCCAGCGGCAGCAACGGGCGCATGCGGTGGAACAGCTTCCTGATCCGCTCCTCGCCCTCCTCGCCGGTCAGGCCGTAGGGCATGGCGCCGTCCACCGACACGACGCCGGCCACGCGGTCCGGGTTGCGGTCGGCCCAGTGCACGGCCAGCAGCGCCCCGTAGGACCAGCCCGCCAGCAGCGGACGCCGCACGCCGGTCGCGTCGAGGACGGCGTCGATGTCGCGCAGGCAGGCGGCGAAGGAGTAGTCGGCCGACCGCCCCGACTTGCCCCTGGCGCGTTCGTCGAAGGTGATGTGGCGGAAACCGTCTGCGAGTTCGGCGATCACCGGACGCCAGGGGCGGCTGTCGGCGTAGGAGCCGTTGAGGTAGAGGACGGGAATGCCGGGGCCACCGGTGTCGGTCACCGCGAGGGCGGTGTCGTCCACCGGCACGGTCCCGGACCAGGGCGAGGGTGTGGTTGCGGGGTTCTGCGAGATGCTCACTAGGGCACCATCCCTTCTGCAACCCGAACAGTTAGGGTTGTTGTCTCTCGGTTCCGGTGGGTGCATGGCCTTGGTTGCGAGCT
>NZ_JARWRU010001020.1 GCF_029867845.1 Nocardia farcinica
CCCCCCCCCCCCCCCCCCCCCCCCCCCCGGGCCCGCCGGGGGGCCGTTCCAGGGCAGGGAGCTCAGTCCGCCCAGACCGATTCGATCGGGGTGCCCTCGTTCGGCGGCGGGGTCGGCACGGCCGCCGGGGTGCGCGAGAAGCGCGGGGCGGGCGCGTGCTGCACGACGCCGTCGATCTCGACCAGCCCGGTGCGGGCCACGATGTGCTCGTTCTCGGTGGCCTCGGTCAGGGTGAGCACCGGGGTGGTGCAGGCGTCGGTGCCCGCGAAGATCTCGGCCCACTCGTCGCGGGTCTTGGTCTTGAACTTCTCGGTGAAGATCTTGCGCAGTTCGTCCTGGCCGTTCGGGTCGATCTGGGCGGGCAGGTCGGCCGGGTCCAGTTCGAGGCCCTTCAGCAGTTCGGCGTAGAACTGCGGCTCGATCGCGCCGACGGCCATGTACTTGCCGTCGGCGGTCTCGTAGGTGTCGTAGAACGCCATGCCGGTGTCGAGCAGGTTGGTGCCGCGCTCGTCGGACCACAGGCCCACGCCGCGCATGCCCCAGATCATGTGCGAGAGCGCCAGCGCGCCGTCGATCATCGCCGAGTCGATGACCTGGCCCTTGCCGGAGGTCTGCCGCTCGACCAGCGCCGCCAGGATGCCGAACACCAGGAACATCGAGCCGCCGCCGAAGTCGCCGACCATGTTCAGCGGCGGCACCGGGCGCTCACCCTTGCGGCCGATGGCGTGCAGCACGCCGGTCAGCGAGATGTAGTTGATGTCGTGGCCCGCACGGTCGGCCAGCGGGCCGTACTGGCCCCAGCCGGTCATGCGGCCGTACACCAGGCGCGGGTTGCGCGCGAGGGTCTCCTCAGGGCCGAGCCCCATGCGCTCGGTGACACCGGGGCGGAAGCCCTCGATCAGCACATCGGCCTTGTCGATGAGGCCGAGCACCTTCTCGACATCGGCCGGGTCCTTGAGGTTGGCCTCGACGATCGTGCGGCCGCGCCACTGCGGACGCTCCATCAGACCGGGGAACTGGCCGGGTCGCTGGACGCGCACCACATCGGCGCCCAGGTCGGCCAGCAGCAACGCCGCGTGCGGGCCGGGGCCGATGCCTGCCAGCTCGACAACTCGGATGCCCGCGAGCGGGCCCTGCTTGGTGGCGGTGGATGGTGTGCTCACGCCTTACCTCGGTTCGTCGTTGATCCTGGTCACCGGCAGCCGGTGCCTCTCGCCGGAGCCGGCCCGGCGAGCTGTATTGACGATATGACAATAACGGTGCGCCGCACAGGCCGAGGCCCCGCGTGCGCGTCACGGGGCGATGGGCGAGAATCCGAGCGGCGCGCACGGGCGGGCTCGAGGTGAGCCGGGCGGACGAGAGGGACTCGGAATGAGTGTGTGGGGCGAGATCGTCGTCGGTCTGGTGATCCTGGTCGGACTGGTCGGCATCGTGGTGCCGGTGCTGCCCGGCGTGCTGGCCATCTTCGGCGCGATCCTGGTGTGGGCCATCGTCACCGGCGGCACGACGGCCTGGGTGGTCTTCGCCGTCGCCGCCGTATTGCTCGTGGTGTCGGGAATCGTCAAGTACTCCTGGCCGGGCCGCAACATGAAGGAGGCCGGGGTGCCGACGCGGGCGCTGGTCCTCGGCGGCGTCCTGGCCATCATCGGGTTCTTCGTCATCCCGGTGGTCGGATTGTTCGCCGGTTTCGTCCTCGGCGTCTACCTGAGCGAGCTGGAGCGGCTGCGCGAGGGCAGGCCGGCCTGGGATTCGACCGTGCACGCCCTCAAGGGCGTCGGCCTGTCCATCCTGATCGAGCTCGCGGGCGCGCTGCTGGCCACCGGTGTGTGGGTGGTCGGCGCCTTCATCGCCTGACACCCGGGGCCTGACACCCGGGGCCTGACACCCGGGGCCTGACACCCGGGGCCTGACACCCGGGGCCTGACACCCGGGGCCTGACACCCGGGCCGGACAGGGGGCCCCCCGGGCGGCGGGGGGGGGGGGGGGGGGTGGGGGGGGGGGCCCCCCCGGGGG
>NZ_JARWRU010001021.1 GCF_029867845.1 Nocardia farcinica
AGGGGCTTCGCTGGTACGTGGGGAGGCTCGCCGCCTGCCTCGAGCCACCGGCGTCGGGCTGGTCACAGAGGATGAAAAAGGCTCACTGGTGACACTTCCGGTCGCGACCCGTGGGCGTGAGTGTTTCGAATGCCGAGTACCGCTCCCATAAACAGGAACTTGTAGCCATTGCGCTCGTAGTCGCGCCTTTCCACGTCCAGAGCGTGGTCTGCGATGTCGAGCTGCGGCGGGTTTGGCTTGTATTGGAAGACCCGTGTCATCAACGTGTCGCCGATATCTGTTCTCCCCGTGAGCTTCTGGACGCGGGTTTCGATCGCCTCGAAGGCCCGGAAAACGGCGTCGTTGCCGTTCCCGGCAGCGAGCCTGTCGCGAGCGATCTCCGCAATTACGGGATGCAGTGACGAGGTCTCGAAATGCTTGGGCGGTGCGATCTCCGCCTTGGTCCGCACCTCGTAACGGAGGTCGAGGTGATCGTTCCACGCCGCCAGGATGCCTGCGGAACGTTCCGGGATCACGTCGAGGATCTGCATCCGCTTCACCAGGTCTTCGCGCAGGCGGTCTTCGATCACGTCACCGACTCGGACGTCCTCATCGAGCTTCACCCTCAGAGAGTCGGAAGTTACCCTGTGCACCTGGATCTCTCGTTCGACGGTGCTTCCGTCGTCATGGGTGCGAACGAGGGTGAACACCTGGGTTGGTTGTCCCGGGAGCATTGGCTTCATACCTTCCGGCGAGCGCACCGTGTCGAGTCCGTGTGGGTCACTGTTCGAATCGCCGGATGAAGTCCGCGGCGAGGTCCTTCCACCCCTCAGCGGGAACATCGGCACCGATCATGTCAATCGCGAAGGCCACATCTTTTGGGTCCGCGACATCCCAGTCCTGCTGACGGACACGAACGAGGAGGTCGGCTCCGGTCTCCCAGTACAAGACCCAAACCTTCTTCTGTTCGTCCGCCCTGGTCATCGCCCAAATCGCATCCAGGCCCTTCCGCAGGTCGGTGGAAACTTGCGGAACTGGGGGGTGTAGTTCCAGGTGCGCCACGCACCCTCGAACGCGAGATCAACCCGAACCTTGTCATGCAGTACGGAACTTCTCCCGCACAGGAGCAACCCCAGCGCCATCCCCTCAGAGACCGCATTGCGCTGTCTAGCAGGGGTCAATCTCGTACTCATACACCGATCTTCCTCATCGAATCCCCATCAGGATGCCGCTTGGACTCGATGTGACCTTTGACCTGCACGAGCCGTACCTGCGACAGGAACCAGGATAGCCAGAGGCCCAGACAAGTCCGCTCCAGAACAGCGGTGTTCATGTTCAGCTAGCGCGGGGGACATACATGATCACCGCGACTCCTACCAGGCAGATGACCGCGCCGAGGACGTCCCAGCGGTCGGGCCGGAACCCATCCAGAGCCATGCCCCACAACAGGGAACCGGCGACGAACACCCCGCCGTAGGCGGCCAGGATGCGACCGAAGTTGGCATCGGGTTGCAGTGTCGCGACGAACCCGTAGACACCCAGCGCGATCACCCCGGCACCGATCCAGGCCCAGCCCCGGTGCTCGCGTACGCCCTGCCAGACCAGCCACGCACCGCCGATCTCGGCGACAGCAGCCAGGACGAACAGCACGATCGAACGCAGCACAGTCACGACCGCTGATCGTAAATGCCCGGATTCAGGTGACCGTCGAGACGGCCGTGCATCCACAGCCCGAGCCCCCGCACGAACCCGAGGACGAGCCGCTGCCGCATTTCCGGCGTCGGACGCGACGCTGGCTCCAGATCAGGCCCGCGACACCTACCCCGATGAGGGCGAACCCGACCGGCTCGAGCCACGACAAGCCGACCAGCAAGGTGCCGCCGCCCAGCACTCCGGCAGCGATGAGCAGCGGGGCCAGGCAACAACCCACGCACAGCAGGACACCGGCACCGATCGAGCCCCACCATCGCCGCGCCGTGTTCTCAGCAGCCACAACCGCCACCCTCCCCGTTGGCCGGGGTGGCGCGGCCGGAGTCGAACGGCACCGGACAGCTCGGGGACTCGCTACAGGCGAGCAGGTCCTCGCACCCGGCAGCCAGGGCCGCGCGCAGGGTGTCGCGGACCTCGGTGAGTTCGGCCAGTTTGGCATCGACCTCGGCGAGTTTATCGATCACGCGGGCACGCAGCCCGGCGTCGGTGCGGCGACGCGAGGTGACGCGGGTGCCCGCGAGCAGTTCAGCGACCTCGTCGAGGGTGAAACCGAGACGTTGCGCGGCCTTGATCACCCGCAACACCGAGACAGCGTCTTCGGGATAGAGCCGGTGCCCGCCCAGCGTGCGGGCCGGTTCGGTGAGCAGGCCACGGCGCTCGTAGTAGCGCAGGGTCTGGGCGTTCACCCCGGCCGCCGCGGCGAGCTCACTGGTTCGCAGCGCACTCACCGCCCACCTCCGATCGCGGTCTGCGCGCGAGCGGCGAACGCGTCAAGCACCTCGACGTAGGCAGAGGGCACACCCACGCCTATCACCAGGTGCTCGCCGGCCTGAGCGAAGTCGAAGGTGAAGAACGAACAACAGCTCGACTCCCGCGCGGCCAGCTCCCGCGCCAACAGTTCGGCAGCGGGGTCGACCAGCAGTTCCAGTCGTGTCGGGCCCGTTCGGCGCAGGCCGTGGGTCGAGTCAGTGAAGAACCGGTCGAACTCGGCGATACGGATCGGTTGCTGCACCGTCGGCAGGGTGCAGGCGCCGGGCACCCACCCCTCGGCGCCTCGTGAGATCGTCATGATTCGACGGTAAGCCTGTACCCCGGTACAGGATGCAACCCGATCGACAACCCGAGGCATCGTCCTCTTACGCCTGGCAGCACATCGCCGGAATCGGTGCCCCGTACTGCGCGGGGCAACGGTAGCCTGATCGTGCACTCGCACAGGGCGAGCAGGTGATTGTCCGCGTCGCTTTGCTCAAGTGGCCGGATCTGCACCAGGTGAACAAGATTCGCGGACAAAACGGTTTGGCGCGCCGACGAGCCTCGGGGGAAGCATGGAGTTCGATCGCATCAACGAGTTGTGCAAGGGCATGGATCGTCTGGCTCGGCAGACCTGGAAGAACTACGAACTTGGCTCCGAGGTCGGACTCGTACCCGGTGAAGAGTCGACGACCGACAGCGTTCTCTTGGACCTGTGGCGTGTGTCAAGCGACATCTTGCATGTCAACAAGTTCACCCGACATCAGGAACAGCGCAACGGTGCCGACTGGGAGTGGTGGGTCGGATCGGACACCGACGGCTGGCTACGCCTTCGCATCCAGGCAAAGCGGATCTACGAGCAGAACTACGAGCGACTCGATCATCGCGACAAAAAGACCCGCGTATTCCAGTACGACACGCTGATCCAGGGTTGTGCACAGGACAGCTATACCTACCCCGTCCACGTGTTCTACAACGGGTGGCCGAACACCCGCTTCGGTCGCACAACACCGACCGAGGATCTGGTAGCTCTTACCCAGAATCAATGGTGGAAGGGCCGTTTCAGGCGGCGCGCGAACTGGGGGATCACCGCGCTGTCGTCCTATGACGTGGGTCGGCTGTTCTCGGGTGGCGGGAGCTATGCCCCACGGTATCTGGAGCACGCCATGCCGTGGTCCGAGCTGTTTCGAGCTGGCACCGAAGCCCAGTCCAAGCCGTGGAAGACCCCGCTCAACCACATTCACCAACGGCTCTCCCAGATCACCATCGCCGCCGCCGACTCATACCCGAACGCACCACAGATCCCCAGCATCTACAACGCTCGCCCCAGACCAGACCTGCCGATGTATGCACAAGCCGTGAGGAACGGTGAGGCAGCGGCATTCAACGAAGTACTGTTCGACGCCCAAGAGGCTCTCCCGCCCAACCCATACGTTGCGGTCCTGGACCTCAGCGAAGTCACACAACCCACCAGCACGGCATCAATATCGGACGCCGAGATATGGCGATAGCACGCAAGCGTCGCCTGGGCGATCACTCGGCATAGCGGTACGGTATGAGAGTCACGCCCCGACCCGTCCCCTTCGGGCCGGGGCGCAGTCACCGTTGTTGTCAGAGTCGCGGCGTAGCGTGCACGCGTGCCGACCTACTTCCATGTCGACCGAGCGAACAGGCTTCGCGAAGAAGGCATCTTTACGCTCTCGTCCCATTCATCGCCGAGATGGTTCCCCGGCGGGTTGTCCGAGCACGGCCAGCGGTACCTCAACGGAGACTTTCAGTTCAAGTTTGCGAACTCGCAGGGACAGGAACGCGGCGCTGTCAGCCAGGACACCGGTATCGAGCTGCTGTGGGAGCTGGTCCGGCTCAATGAGTACCCGCAAGCGCCTTCCCGTCTCCAGTCCGTGTTCGCGTTCGAGCGGCTCGAGGAGGCGCGCCAGTTCGCGGAGGCAGAACAACGGGGGACGATCTGGGAGATCGAGGTAGAGCAGCCCGGGTTCCGTGCCGACATGTCGCTCCTGAAAGCCGAGCCACGAACCGGGAACACCCTCCAACTTGCGCGCTACTACTGGGGGCAACTCAACGACCAGGACCGATCCCAGTTTCCGCCAGAGTTCGGTCCGCCGGTCTGGGAACATCTCCTAACACCGCCCGTGCGCGTGATCAGGCGGGTAGGCATCGGCAACCACCCCGGTGAACACGAGATCGGGCCCCGGTCCGGGGCGGAGTCAGCTTCGGTTACCAGCTAGCCGTCCCATGTGCCCTGCATCCCATCTTCGTTGCGCCTGCCAGGGGGACGCAACGAAGATGGGACGAGATAGGATCGGTACTGGCGGACCGGGATCGCTAGATCGTGTAGTAACCCGCAATGACCAGGCGTTTTCCGGTTGCCCATGTTTTGTGTGCCCTGCCGAGGGCACGGACCTGCGACGGCATTTCCGCAGGCCATAGCCGTCTATTGCCGTTGCAGGTTCGATGCCATAGGGGCACGTTCCACCGTTCGGCTACATCTGAACGGTGCTGACAATCGGCCGATCGACTCTCCGGATGCGGCCGTCCGAGTACGTATTGTGCTGGGCTGCTCAGCCGACACGGTCGACAACGCCGCGCACAGTGAACGGCACGCCGGAAACCGAACAGTACCGCCAGGGTCAGCGTTCGACTGTGGGCGAGCGTCCGCTTCTCGCGCGCTGCGAGGCCGTGCCCAGCACGCTCGCCGACCGGGGCGAAGTCGAAGGTGAAGAACGAACAACAGCTCGACTCCCTCCCGGCCAACCCACGCGCCTGAGATTCAGCAGCGGGGTCGACCAAGGCACCCGCCCCCCGCCCAAAAAAAAAAAAAAATTTTATAGTTTTTTTTGGGGGGGGGGGGGTGGGAAAAAAAGGAGGGGGG
>NZ_JARWRU010001022.1 GCF_029867845.1 Nocardia farcinica
GGCTGGGACCTGCACGAACTCCGGCATTCTGGCCTGACGCATCTCGGCGAGGCCGGAGCCAGCCTGCTCGAGCTAATGGCCAAGTCTCGCCACCGCAAACCCGACAACCTGCGCCGCTACTTCAAACCCTCACCGGCAGCCATGCGCGGAATCACCAGCCTCCTCGGTCCCGACCGCAGCCACCGATAGCGGCCGCCAACAACGGCTCGTCCGTCTACCCGCTGACCAGGCGCTACGCGAACTTCGTTGTTTTTTGCGCCATTACTGCCGGAACCCCGACCCAGTCCATGGCAGCCGTCGGCTCCTCGGCCGACAACGCTCTGGCCGAGTCGTTCAACGCCACCATCAAGCGCGAGGTCCTCCAAGACGCCGCCTGCTGGCCCGACGAGGCCACCTGCCGCCGCGAGGTCTTCCGCTGGCTCGTCCGCTACAACACCCGCCGCCGTCACTCCTGGTGCGGCTACCTGTCCCCGTCCACCTACGAGGCCCGCCGGGCCGCTACGCTGCCAACCGCTGCGTAATCACCCACCGTGTCCAAGATCCGGGGGTAGGGCCCAGCTGAAGGTTCGCGGTGACCGGACAACAGGCAGACTCCTTCCTCGTGGGGAAGGAACCATCAGCCCCGGACCGGGGCGGTTCAGACGGCCCATAGGTCGGTCGTCTCGGCGGAGATCCATCGCCTGCGGACTCATCATAGCGTTGCGGTGCGGTTCGCTCCCTTTCCCGCTGCGTCCGTGACGGCGCGCCTGTGACATCACCTTTCGTGGGAGATCTGTCCTGCGCGAGGTTGTGCAGCAGCTTGCTCGACCTTGGGCCAACCATCCATGGCGTGATCCAGGCATCGGCGAGCAAGAGTGGACCGCGCGTCGGTGGCCAGTCTCGGCGAGTCCGGTCGGGCAAACAACTCGGTCGCCGATCAGCAGCAGGTCAGGGCGCTGGTGGTAAGCGAAGACCGGAGATGCGTTCGATGTCGATGCCGATGACCTGGTCGTGGGGTGTGGTGACCCAGGGGCGTCGGGGGATGTCGGCGGCGGCGACGAGTTCGTCGATGTCGGAGATGGCTGTGGCGGGTCCGGTGATCAGCACGGTCCATCCGCTGTGGGAGTCGGGATCGATGCGGTCCACTTGTACCGCCACGGTCTGGCCGGTGACCGCGCTGCCGTGGGCGCCTGGCACGGTCCACACCACGATGCGGTCACCGGCGACGGTGAAGTTGATCGGCCGGATCGCCGGGACCCCGTCCTCGAGGTAGGCGATGCGGGCGACCGGGACCGACCGCAGCAGGACCCGGCACTCGGTGTCGCTGATTGTCGACAGCTTTTTCATCGCTTGAGTTCCTTTCGGCGGGAAGGTTGTCTGCCCGGATCGGTCCTGTTCGCGGCCGGTGTCCGGTCAGTGGGAGCGGTGCAGGGAGTCGATGGCTGCTCGCAGTCTGGTCGTGGCGTCGGCGGCGATGGGTGCCAGCGCGGGTTGGTTGGTGAGCTGCACCATCAGTTGGGGGTTCATCGCCTCGATGATGATGTCGGTGTCGTTGTCGGGTGAGCGGCGCACGACGACGTTGCAGGGCAGCAGCAGTCCGATCTGGCGGTCGATCTCGACCGCGCGGTGGGCCAGGGGCGGGTTGCAGGCGCCCAGGATGCGGTAGTCCTCCATGTCGTGGCCGAGTTTGGCTTTCAGGGTGGCCTGCATGTCGATCTCGGTGAGCACGCCGAAGCCCTGTTCGGCCAGCGCGCGCTTGGCGGCGTCGACGGCGTCGTCGAAGCTGGCGGTCACGGTGGTGGACAGTCCCAGGTCGGTTCCGGTGTCGGTCATGTGCGGGCTCGCTTTCTCGGTTCGGTGACGCTGAGGGGTGGCCGGTGGTCAGGTACGCGCGACCGTGCAGGTCGCGGTGCCGGCGGGCAGGCCGAGGCGGGCCATGAGCAGGCTGGCCGGGCACCAGCCGAGCGCGCTGTAGAGCAGCAGGTTGGCACCGACCAGGGCGGTCAGTATCAGCCACCACGGTGAGAGGGTCGCGGCCAGGGCGGCGCTGAGCAGGATCAGCGTTCCCGCCAGCAACGGCACCACTCGGTCGATGGTCCAGGTGCGCGGTCGCGTGGGCAGCGTCATGACGTGTTATCTCCTTGTCCTCGGTCCCGGTCCAGGACCGAGGCGGGTAGGGGTCAGGCCAGGGTGAGGAACAGTTTTTCCAGTTCCTCGACCGTCATCGGGTCGGCGCCTTCGCCGGGTTGTCCGGCCAGGCATTCGCGCAGCCCGGTGGCGACGATCTTGAATCCGGCCCGGTCCAGGGCGCGTGAGACCGCCGCGAGCTGGGTGACGACGTCTTTGCAGTCGCGTCCCTGCTCGATCATCGCGATCACGCCCGCGAGCTGTCCGTGTGCGCGGCGCAGCCGGTTCAGTACCGGTGCGATGCTGTTCTCGTCGCCGACCATGGTGGTGTCTCCGTTCTCGTGCCGTACCCCTCCCAAGATACCCGATGGGGTATTCCGGGAGGGGTTCGCGCACGTCAGTGGTGAGCGAAGCTGATGGTGGGCAGCACCCGGGTCAGCCACGCCGGGCTCCACCAGGCAGCGTGCCCGGTCAGGCGCAGCATGACCGGCAACAGCACCAGCCGCACCAGGATCGCGTCGAGCAGGACCGCGACACCGAGGATGATGCCCATCTCCTTGGGAGGCAGTGGGTCGGCCAGGGCGAAGGTGAAGAACACCGCCACCATGACCGCCGCGGCGGCGAAGATGACCCGCCCCGAATGCGCGAGCCCGTCGACGTGCGCGGCGTGGGGGTCGCCGGTGCGTTCGTAGTGTTCTTTGGCGGTAGCCAGCAGAAACACCGTGTAGTCCATGGCGATGGCGAAGATCATCGCGAAGAAGAACACCGGCCCCCACCCGTCGAGGAACCCCTGTGGAGTGAAGCCGAGCAGTTCGGCGCCGTGCCCGTCCTGGAAGATCAGTTTGGCCACCCCGAACGCGGCCGCGGTCGAGAGCAGGCTGACCAGGGTGCCCAGGGCCGCGATGAGCGGGGCCTGCAACGCGATCAGCAACAACACGAACCCGAGCACCAAGATGATGCCCACCACGATCGGCAGATAGTCGTCGAGGGCTTGTTGCAGGTCGAGGTTTTCCGCCGCCGCGCCCCCGACCACCGCGTCGGCGGGCAGGTCGGCGCGCAACTGGTCCAGGATTTCGGCCATCTGCGGTGCGGAGGGATCGACTGCGGGCATGGCCTGCATCATCACCAGATCGGCGCCGTCGGCGGCGGGCTGGGGCGGGGTGAGCATGACGATGCCGTCGCTGGCGCGCGCGATGGTCGCGGTGGCCGCCGCGTCGGCGGTCGGGGTGATGATCGAGAGCATGCCCGGGGCGCCCGGGCCCATCTGCTCGGCGATCAGTTCATAGCCTTGGCGCACCGGCGCGTCGGTGGGCACGACGGCGATCGAGGGCATCGCGGTTTTGAGCCCGAACACCGGTGCGGCCAGCCCGATCAGGATGGCCAGTGCCACCGCGGCGAACGGCCACGGGTGCTTGTGCAGGATCTGGCCCCACCGCGCGAAGACCGGCGAGCGGTGCTGCTGGCGGCGCGCGTAGGGCAGCGCGGCGGCGTTGACCTTGGTGCCGAGCGCGCCGAGGACGGCGGGCAGCAGGGTCAGGGTCGCGGCGAGTACGAACACCACCGCGAGCATGATCCCGACCGCCATGGTCCGCACGGCGGGAGCGGGCACGATCAGCACCGCCGACAAGCTCACCAGCACCGTCAGCCCTGAGAGCAGGACGGCTTTGCCTGCGGTGTCCATGGTTTCGGCGACCGCGGCGCGGGGATCGCCGGTGCGGGCCAGCGCGTCGCGGAAGCGCGCGACCAGGAACAGCGCGTAGTCGATGCCCAGGGCCAGGGCGAACATCATGGCGAAGTTCATCGCCCACACCGAGATCGGGGTGATCTGGTTCAGCAGCACCAGTCCACCTGCGGAGGCCACCAAGCCCGCGAGGGTCAGCAGCAGCGGCAGCCCGGCCGCGACCAGTGACCCGAACGCCAGGACCATGATCGCCAGGGTGACCGGCCACGACAGCATCTCGGCCTGGATCATCGCGTCGTGGTTGGCGGCGTTGAAGTCGCTCCACAGCGCCGAGGCCCCGGTCGGATACACCTCGATCCCGTCTTCGGACAGCGCGGTCAACGCGGCTTTGTGCTCGTCGACGGCTTTGACCATGTCATCGGTGGAGGCATTGGCGCCCGCGATCACGATGCCGGTGTGTCCGTCAGGGCTGATCGTGAAGCCCGGTTGCGGGGCGATCACCTGCCCGATCCGCTCGTCCCCGGCGAAGACCGCCGTGACCTGCTCAACCACGCGTGCCATCGCCGGGTCGCCGATCGTGGCGGTGTCGGAATGGATCACCACCTGCACCGCGGCCGAGGAGTTACCGCCGAAGTGCTGCTGAGCCAGCTCTCTGGCGCGCACCGATTCCGAGCCGTTGGCCTGCCACCCGGCCCCGGCCAGGGAGGTGAACACACTCGGCGCGGCGGCGCCCAGCGCGACCAGCACCAGCAGCCATATCCCGATCACTGCCCGGGTGCGCCCGGCCATGAACGCGCCCCACCGGCCCAGAAGCCCCGGACTCGAGTCCGGGTGCTGGCCGCCAGCGGCGGTCCCAGCGAGTCTCGTCTCGACCATACAGCCCTCCTTAGATACCCTTGGGGGTATATTCAATCCCGCGACGACAATACCCTATGGGGTATCGTGGTGTGCAAGTCCGTCCGCCGAGCAGAGGAGTTTCACCGTCATGGGAATCGTCGAATTCATGCGAGGCACCGCGGGCCGGGCCGCCCGCATCATCGCCGGGATCGCGCTGATCCTGATCGGGCTCGCCGCTATCGGCGGACCCGTCGGCATCCTCGTCGCCGTCATCGGAGTGATCCCGATCGCGGCAGGAGCGTTCAACTTCTGCCTGCTCGGCCCCGTCCTCGGCCTGGACCTGCATGGTCAGCCACGCCGCCAGGCCGGTCACTGAACTCGGGCCGGTCACACAACCGCCGAGTCCGATCCGTCCCGCGCATCGCCGACACCGCACCGTTGTAGCGATGCGCCACAACACGCAGGAGTTTGTCGATGGCCGATATCGAGCTGTTTGTCGATCCCGTCTGCCCGTTCTCGTGGGTGAGTTCGCAGTGGCTGCTCACCGCCGCCGAGGACAGTGCGCACACGGTGCGGCTACGCCAGATGAGCCTGGCCGTGCTCAACGACGGCCACGACGTGGCCGCCGACCACAAGCCGATGATCGATCGCTCGCGCCGCCTGGGGCGGGTGTTCGCCGCGGCTACCCGCACCGGCGGCGCCGAAGCGTTCGCACGCCTCTATGACGTCATCGGCACCCGACTGCACATACAGGGCGATGATCTCGGGCCGCAGGAGGTGGCGAAGTCGTTGACCGAGGCGGGCCTGGATCCGGGGTTGGCCGAGCACCTGGACAGCACCAGCCTCGACGACGACATCACCGGAACCCACGAGGTCAGCCAAGCTGCGCTCGGCGGCCGCGGCGGCAGTCCGATCGTCGTCGTCGACGGACGCGGGTTCAACGGTCCCGTCCTGACCGAACAACCCCGCCCGGACCGCGGCCGAGATCTGCTCGACGCGCTCGTCACCGCCGCGACCACCCCCGGATTCGCTGCCCTGCAGCGCCCCTATCAAGGCCCGCCGAAAATCGATGCCGCCACCGAGGAGACCCACTGATGTGCTCACCGACCCGATGCCGCACCTGCGGCAAAACCACCTGGTCCGGCTGCGGCGCCCACATCGAGGCCGTCCGTGCCCGGGTCGCCCCCGACGACTGGTGCCCCGGCCACCCGACCCAGCAAGCAGGCCAACCCTGGTGGCGCCTGCGCAGGAACTGACCGACCACCTCACCCCTGCCGGAGCGGACACGCTCGACAGTGACCCCGGTCCCGCACCTCGGTGTGTATCGAGCTCGCGACGCCGATTGCCTGCGGCGCAGAAGGGTAAGGCTTGCGCATGAAACGTTCTGCGCCGGGCTTTGCCGGCGGCGGGGACGAGCGGCAGGCGGCGTTGATCACCGCCGTGGGCTTGTCCTACCCCGAACAGCATCGCCGTAGGGTCCGCAAGTACGTGGTCCTATGGCGTGTCGGGTGCCGTCGTTGCTGTTGGCCACCGCCGTGTACGCCGCTGGTGGTCCCGGCTGGGTGGCCGCGGCGATCATGGGGGTGACACTGCCGTTGTCGTGGATGGCGGTGTTGATCGCCAACGACCGCCCACCCCGCGAGAAACGCCGTCCCTCGCTGCTTCGGCGCCGTCGGCGCCGTCGTTGAGCTCGGTAGTGATCGGGGGTCCGGGAACATTCACGAGAAAAGTCACGCTAAGGAGTTACCGCACATAGTGACATACTATGTGCGGCATCGCGGCGGCCGAGCTGGAGAAGCGGCCGAGCAGCCAGTGGTCGACTCGCGAAACTATGTGCGGTAGGACTCGCCTGTCGACTCACGGAGAGCAATGGGGGACCGCTAGCGGAACATTCCGCGCGGATGTTCCTCAATCCCCTTCGCCTACCCGGCGCCTGCCGCGCCAGCAGTGTGCGCGCCAGAGATGTTCGGGCGTGCGGTTGCCCGAGCGAGTTCAGAAGGGGACGGCCTCGCCCAGGCGCTGGATGACTTCGCGGGCGGCCTGCGCGCTTTCGTCGGTGGCGGCCGCGGTCACCCCTGCCGCGATGGGGGAGAGCAGGCCCTTGATCATGGTCAAGCCACGTTTGACGATTCCCGGATCCGGTTCCTCATTTACGACCTCGGCCAGGATCGTCTCGGTGTGCTCGCGAACCTCGGTGGTCTCGTCGTCGGCCAGGGGGAACCGCGGCAGTGTGGCGAGCAGCTCGGCGAGAGTGGCCGCGAGCTCTTCGTACCCGGGGGCGATCTGATCGCTGTGGGCTTGTCCCTGGTGCACGGTTCCGTTGTTCCAGGCCAGCTGGGCGTGCGAGCCGTGGACCGTGACGATCGGACCGTTGTAGTTGGTGATGTTCGCCGCGGGCGGGTAGACCCCGCCCGCCTCCATCTCGATCGGCACGCGGACCGGGTTCTTGGCGAACTCCCGCTGGATCTCGCGGCTCATCTGCTGGATGCCACGGCGATTGATCTTGAACCCGCTCATGGACAGGTCCTCCTTCGACACGAATAGTTCGATGGCCCACGATCTCATGCACGCCCGACAGCTACCCCGACAGCTACTCCGCCCTACTCAGACGGGCGCGCCGACGTCACGTCGGTGTGGGTCGGTACCCAGCTGTCCTGGCCTGGGCCTCATCGCCATCTCCGGGCGAGGATCGGTGTGACAGCAGGTGCCGTGATCTGGAACGTGGGGAAGGGGCCCCCCCCGCGGGGGGGCGGGAGGGGACCAGTTTTTGGGGGGGGGGGGGGGGAAA
>NZ_JARWRU010001023.1 GCF_029867845.1 Nocardia farcinica
GCTGGCCTCGGCCGGGCTCACCGGCCGCGCCTTCGCCGACGAGCCCACCCTCGACGCCGCGCTCGAGGTGGTCCTCGCGCACGGGCGCATCCGACGCACCCTGACCGCCGACGGGCCCGCCACCGAGGTGGAGGTCGACGATCCGGCCTGGCTGCCCGGCTGGCTGGCCGCGGAGAATCTGCTCGAGCTACTGGCCGAGGCCCCGCACCGGATCCGTCAGTGCGCACACGATCGATGCATCCTGTTCTTCTACGACACCTCGAAGAACGGAACCCGGCGCTGGCATTCGATGTCCACCTGCGGCAATCGCGCCAAGGCGGCGCGGCACTACACCAGGAAGGCCTGAACGCGACGCCGCGAGCGGGAACTCACCGGCAGGCCCCACCCACCGGCGGGACCGGATTCACCAGCGGGCTCGGGGGACGTCGAACTCGGCGCACAGCGCCCGCCAGACCTCGCGCGGATCGATGCCGTCCTCGATGGCCTGGGCACCGGTGCGACCGCCCAGGGAGAACAGGGTGTGATCGGTGAGCAGGGCGTCGCCCCGCATGGCGCCGAATTCGGTGTGCAACAGCTCCTGGAACTCCGTCAACCGCATCGTCCCGAAGATACTCGCGCCCGGCGGGCGCGCGCAGCGGCGCCCGGCCCGCGACGGCGAGGGTCAGTTCGCGCGCGCCCGGTCGAGCACCCGCCTGCACAGTTCCACCGGGTCGGCGACCTCGGTGATGCCCTTCGCCGCCACCCCCGCCGCCGCGGTGTAGCGCGGATCGTCGAGCATCTGCCGCACGGCGGCGCGCACCGCCTCGGCGGTCAACGGGCGCACGATGATCGAACTGCCCTGCCGCGCGGCGCGATTGGCCAGCTCCCACTGGTCCCCGCCACCGGGGACGGTCACCACGGGAACGCCGGCGAGCAGAGACTTGGCCAGCAGGCCGTGCCCACCGCCGCCGACGACCGCCGACGCGTGGCGCAGCAGCACATCCTGCCTGCCCAGCCCCGCGGTGGCCCAGGGCGGCAGGTCGGCGGGCGGGGTGTCGAGCATGGAGATCGCCACCCGCACGCCCGCGCCGTCGAGCGCGCGCAGCACGGTCTCGGCCATCCCTTCGACGCCGGTGTGGGCGGTGGACGGGGCGACCACCACCAATGGCTCGTCGCCGGGCGGCAGGTCGAGCACGTCCTCGGTCGGCTCCCACAGCAGCGGCCCGATCAGGTGGGCGTTGCCCGGCCAGTCCGGGCGCGGGACCTCCAGCGCGGGCAACGTGGCCAGCAGTCGCGCCGCCGGACCGGGATCGACGGCGGGCAGGCCGACGCTCTCCCTGGCCCGCGCGCGCTGCTGTTCGCCCTTGCGCACCGCGCGGTCGGTCATGGCGCGCAGCAGCGCGTCACGCACCCGGCCGCGCAGGCCCGCACCCACCGCGAGCCCACTGCCGATGGGCGGCAGTCCCTTCGAGGGCAGGTACAGCGGATGCGGGGACAGCTCCACCCACGGCACACCGAGCCGTGCGTCGGCCAATCCGCCCCCCCCGGTGAGCACGTCCGAGGACACCACTTAAGGCAGCAAGTCGCCGAGGTCGGGCAGGCAATACGGT
>NZ_JARWRU010001024.1 GCF_029867845.1 Nocardia farcinica
CCCCCCCCCCCCCCCACCCCCCCCCCCCCCCCGCCCCCCCCCCCCCCCCCCCCCCCCCCCCCCCCCCCCCCCCCCCCCCCCCCCCCCCCCCCCCGCGTCCGGGTGCGGCTCAGGCCGCACCGTTCACCACACGGCGCACACGCTCACATCCGCGCGTGCTTGGCCTGCACGAAGCTGAACAGACCGTAGGCGGCGATGCCGAGGGCGGCGATCACCAGCAGGACGACACCGTAGGGCTGCGCGCCCAGGGTCTTCAGCGCGCCGTCGAGGCCGGCCGCCTTGTCCGGCTCCGAGCTGGTGACCGCGAGGATCAGCAGCACGCCGATGGCGCCGATGGCCGCACCCTTGGCGATGTAGCCGGTGGTGCCGAGACGGCGGATGTTGGTGCTGTCGGTGTCGAGGTCCTCGAGGAACTTCTTCGTGTAGCCCTTGTGCACGTAGTAGGCGCCGACGCCGAGCAGCGCCACTCCGGCGATCACCAGCAGCGCGGTGCCCGCGGTGCTCTGCATCATCTCGGCGGTCAGGCTCTGGCTGTCGGCGGTGCTCGACTTGCCCGCGCCCGCCGCGAAGCTGTAGGCGGTCAGCGCCAGCGCGCCGTAGACCACGGCGGTGGCCACGGCCTTGCCGCGCCGGAAGGCCTCCTTGCCCGCGCTCGCCTCCCGCGGCTTCGAGGCCTTGCCGAACGCGGCCTCGGTCAGCTTCCACAGCGCCAGCAGCACGAACGAGACCACCGCGAGCCACAGCACGACCGTGCCGCCGGGCGCCGCCGCGATCTGTGCCATGGCGCCGGACTGGTCGGCGGTCCCCCCGCCGCCGAAGGCGATGCGCAGCGCCAGGTAGGCGATGATCAGGTGCACCACGCCGGTCATGACGAAACCGGCGCGCGCGAAGCGCTCGAAGGTGGGGTTCTGGGCGATGCGGCTCGCGGACGAGTCACCCCCGCCGATCGAGGACCGTCCGAGCGATGACGTCCTGCCCGTCGATGCCGGTGTGTTGCTGAAAATCATGGTGCCTTCTCATCTGTCGGTGGGCCGATCCACGGCAGCAGATACCCGGCGTGCGGGCACCGAAACTGCGGCGGCGCTCCTCGACAGCACCGGCGGGTCCGTAAACATCTGTCCCCGCCGGGGTTTGGGCACGCTGTCAGCGCTTGCGCATGGTGATCAGCGCGTCCCGCGCCGGGCTGAGGCCGGTGTGGTAGCGCCGGGGCGGCTCGATCTCGCCGGGTGCGGTCTCGATGCGGCGCTCCAGGAACAGGGTGCGGAACAGGATTCTGGCCTCGGCGAGGGCGAACTGGGCGCCGAGGCAGCGATGCGCGCCCGCGCCGAAGGTGAGCCAGGTGTAGCCGTCGGGGCGCTCGCCGAGGAAGCGTTCGGGGCGGAAGCTCAGCGGGTCGGGGTAGTGCCAGGGCGCCTCGTGGATGAGCAGGATCGGCACGATCACGATGGCGCCCTCGGGCACCGCGATTCCGTTGAGGACGGTGTCGCGCAGCGCGCGCCGGCCGGTGAACGGCGAGACCGGCCGCAGCCGCATGGTCTCGGCGACCACCGCGTCGAGATAGGCGTCGAGCCGGTCGCGATCGCCCGCGTCGGCCGCGGCGTCGATCTCGGCCATCGCCGCGGGGTGGGCGGCCAGCATGACCGCCACCCAGCCGAGGGTGATGGCGGTGGTCTCGTAGGCGCCGAGCAGCACCCCGCGCATGTTGCGGGCCAGCGCGAGGTCGTCGTGCTGGTCGAGGTCGGTGCCGACGTAGCGGGACAGCAGGTCGGCGCGCGGCACCTCGGGGGTGGCGCGCCGCGCGGCGATCTCCTCCATGACGACGGCGTCGACCTGATCCCTGCGCCGGTTCAACGGGGGATAGGGCAGGGTGTGCCCGCCCAGGAACGGGGTCAGCAGGGTGACGGTGAGGAATCCGCGGCTCTCGATCTCGTCGAACCACAGCCGCACCGCGCGCCGCAGCCGCGCCATCCGCTCGGCCTCGACATCGCCGAACACCACACCGAGCAGGATGTCCAGCGCCATCTCGTAGCCGGCGCGCAGGAACTCGAACGGCTCGTCCACCGGCCAGTTCGGGACCGCTCGCTCCACGACGCCGACCATCAGCTCCTCGTAGGACTGCAAGGCCTTGTGCTGGAAGGGCGGGGAGAACCGCTTGCGTTCCCTGCGGTGTTCCTCGCCGTCGAGGAAGATCAGCGTCTCCTCGCCGAACATCACGTCGTGACTGGAGAAGCGGCTCAGCACCTGTCCGACCGAGAAGTTCTCGTGGTCGGCGAACAGTGCGCGCACGTCCTCGGGCCGGTGGGTGACGAGCAGGTCGGGGAAGGCGGGCGGCGAGACGACGAACCGGTCGCCCAGCTCGAGCAGCGGCGAGGAATGGGTGCCGGGCCGCAACAGTCCGCCGAGCCTGCCGAGGTGACGGGTACGGAGGCGGGGCAGTTCGCGGAGGGTGAGCGATGCGGACGACATCCCGCCATCCTCACCGCTGTCGCGTGCCCGCGCAATCTCCGAATCCCTTCGGCGGCAACGACGATCGCCGTCCGGCCGCCCCCGGTTCTGTGGGCTTGCGCTCGTTTCCGGCGGCGCGGGGACATGCCGGGAACCGGCTCGGAACAGCCGGTTCGCGGATATCGTCCCCGGTTGGGTATTGCTCGCTCATGACGGCGACGTTGAAGCGGGTGGTGAGCACACCCCTGCTCTATTTCTTCATCCTCGGTGACGTGCTCGGCGCCGGGGTGTACGTGCTCGTCGGCGAGATCGCGGGCGCCTCCGGTGGCGCGGTGTGGCTGCCGCTGCTGGCCGCGCTCGTGCTGGCCTGCCTGACCGCGGGCTCGTATGCCGAGCTGGCGACCCGGTTCCCGCGCGCGGGCGGCTCGGCGCACTACGTGACACTGGCCCTCGGCCCGGCGGCGGGCAGTTTCATCGGTTTCTGCATGCTGGCCGCCGGAGTGGTCTCGGTGGGCGCGCTGGCCAGAGGCTTCGCCTCGGACTATCTGGCCGAGCTGGTCACCCTGCCCACGGTGGCGGTGGTCGTGGCGTTCCTGGCCGCGCTCGCGGCGCTGAACATGCGCGGGATCAAGGAGTCGCTCGGTGCGAACGTGGTCGCCACCCTCGTCGAACTCGGCGGACTGCTGCTGGTGATCGGCCTCGGCGCGTGGGTGCTGCTGCGCGGCGACGGCGAACCGGGCAGGCTCGTCGAACTCGGCACCGCCGAACACGGCGCGCTCGGCGCGGTCCTGGCCGGTTCGGTGCTGGCCTACTACTCCTTCGTCGGATTCGAGACCTCGGTGAACCTGGCCGAGGAGGTGCGCGACCCTCGGCGCACGTACCCGAGGGCCCTGTTCGGCGCGCTGCTCACCGCGGGCGCGGTCTATGTGCTGATCGGGGTGGTGGCCTCGGCTACGGTGCCCACCGAGGCGCTCGCCGAGTCGTCAGGGCCGCTGCTGGAGGTGGTGCGGGTCGCAGGCGCGGTGCCGGAGCGGTTGTTCGCGGTGATCGCCCTGGTGGCGGTCGCCAACGGCGCCCTGTTGACCGGGATCATGGCCTCCCGCCTCGCCTACGGCATGGCCCGCGACGGACTGCTGCCCGGGGCACTGGCGCGGGTGCTGCCTGGCAGGCGCACACCCTGGGTGGCGATCGCGGTCACCACGGCCTGCTCGACGGCGCTGGCGCTGACCGGCGAGATCGCCGTCCTCGCCGGAACACTGGTGCTGTTGCTGCTCGTGGTCTTCGCCGCGGTCAACGCCGCGGTGCTGATCCTGCGCCGCGAACCCGCCGAAAGCGACCACTTCCGGGTGCCCACCGTGCTGCCCTGGCTCGGCCTGGCCTCCTGCGCGCTGCTGGCGACCCGCGTCGAGGGCGAGATGTGGGTACGCGGGCTGCTCCTGCTCGGCCTCGGCCTGCTGCTCGCGGTCGTCAACGGCGGGCGCGCCCCCCGGGCGCGGCGCGCGGGCACCCCAAAGTCACCCAAGGGCGCAACGCCCCCAAAAACCGGCGCGGGGGGGCCGGCGGTGGCA
>NZ_JARWRU010001025.1 GCF_029867845.1 Nocardia farcinica
CCCTGGGTGCCCCGGCCCGCCGTGCTTCGGGGGGCCTTGGGGCTCCCCGACCCCCGGCCGGGGGCCCGGGGCGAGGACACCCACGCCGCCGACCGCGATCTCCCACGGCTCTAAGAAGCCCAGGCCGAGGGCCGCGACCGAGCCTGCGGCGGCCAGCAGGATGGGCCAGAAGCTGCCCGGCGAGAAGAAGCCGAGGTCACCGGCGCCGTCGGCGATCTCCGCGTCCTCGTAGTCCTCCGGGCGCAGGTCCAGGCGGCGGGCGATGAAGCGGAAGTAGGTGCCGATGATCAGCGACAGACCCGCGGTCAGCACGATGGCGGTGGTGCCCGCCCACTCGATGCCGGTGCGCGACTGCGCGGTGAAGAAGCCGTAGACGACCGCGACGATGATGAAGAACACCGTCAGCAGTTCGAAGATGCGCGCTTCGATCCTCATGTCAGATCAATTCCTCACTCGGACTCGCCGGACGCGCTCTTCACCGAGCGATCCGTGTGGAACGGGCTGGTGGAGGTGGCCACCGGGGACTCACCGATCGCCAGCAGGGCCTCGGCGTTGGTCTTACCCGCGCGACGCTCGTCCAGGTACCGGGTGAACTTCTCCGGCGAGACCGCGCGGACCTCGAAGTTCATCATCGAGTGGTAGGTGCCGCACATCTCGGCGCAACGGCCGACGAACGCGCCTTCCTTCTCGATCTCGGTGATCTGGAAGACGTTGTCGGAGTTGTTCTCCTTCGGGTTCGGCATGACGTCGCGCTTGAACAGGAAGTCCGGCACCCAGAAGGCGTGGATCACGTCGGCGGCGGCGAGCTGGAACTCGATGACCTTGCCGGTCGGCAGGACCAGGACCGGGATCTCGGTGCTGGTGCCGACGGTCTCGACGGTGTCGTAGTGCAGGAACGAGACGTCGTTCTCCGGCTTGCCGTGCACCGGTCCCGGCTGCGGGTGGCCGTGCTCCTCGTCGACGCGGCCCTCGTAGCGCTCGAGGGTCTCGAGCGCTACGGCCTCACGGGCGGTGTCGATGCCGTCGAACTTGTAGCCGTCCTTGAAGTCGACTTCGCGGTAGCCGAACTTCCAGTTCCACTGGAAGGCGGTCACATCGACGGTGACGTCGGGGTCCTCCACCTTCTCGTGGACATAGTTCTGCACCACCACGGTGAAGTAGAACAGCACCGCGATGATGACGAACGGGATCGCCGTGTAGGTCAGCTCCAGCGGCACGTTGTAGCCGGTCTGGCGAGGGAACTCCGGCGAGTTCTTCTTCTTGCGGTGGAAGACCACGGTCCAGAAGGTCAGGCCCCAGACCAGCACGCCCATCGCCAGCGCGGCGATGACCGACCAGGTCCACAGCTCCCGCATCCGGGTCGCCTGCGGCGTGACGCCCGAGGGCCAGCCGAACCGCAGCCAAACATTGTCGATCGAGCAGCCCGAGACGAGCATCGCGGTGATCCCCAAGGACACCGCCAGCCCGGCCCGCCGAAGGATGCGGCCCTGCCGACCCCGAACGGGTCGTGCCCCGATCTCTTCGCTCGCCTTGTGCGCCACGCTCACGCCTTCCTGGTCGCCACACATTCCGACAGTGCGCCGCCCGGGCCGCGATCCGCCCTGACGACACGATAAGACACGTTCAGACCTTCCTCCGGGCGGCGGCCATCGAGGACCGGACACCCTGAGAACGACCTGAGTACTACGCAGCGTAGACCAAACGAGCGGCCTCTATGTCGCCGGGTCGCATTCGACACTCGCGTGAGCGTCCGCACCCACCGCGGCGGGCCCCGTCACCTGCGCATGCGGCGCACGGCCCGCCGGTACGGCATACTCGGACACGTTGTTTCGACGCGCGCGCGACGCGTCGCCCCCCACCTGGAGAAACGAGGTTGCCGGCACGTGTGCGGACTGCTCGGATTCCTGACGGCTGACGCGGCGACTTCCGAAGTCGTCGATCAGGTCTACAACGCCCTGCACTGCATGCGCCATCGCGGTCCCGACGAACGAGGCACCTGGCACGACGACCACCTCGTCTTCGGCTTCAACCGCCTGTCGATCATCGACATCGAGCACTCCCACCAGCCGCTGCGCTGGGGTCCGCCGGAGTCTCCCGAGCGCTACGCGCTGACCTTCAACGGCGAGATCTACAACTACCTGGAGCTGCGCGAGGAGCTCAGCGCCGCACACGCCGCCGAGTTCGGCGACGCGCCGATGTTCCGCACCGAGGGCGACTCGGAGACCATCGTCGCCGCCTTCCACTACTGGGGCGTGGACGCCGTCGCCAAGTTGCGCGGCATGTTCGCCTTCGCGATCTGGGACACCGAGCGCGGCGAGCTGTTCCTGGCCCGCGACCCGTTCGGCATCAAACCGCTGTTCCTGGCCACCGGCCCCGGCGGTACGGCCTTCGGTAGTGAGAAGAAGAGCCTTCTGGACCTGCTGCCCGCGCTGCGGCTCGGCGACGAGCTGGACCCGCGGGCGCTCGAGCACTACACCGTGCTGCAGTACGTGCCGGAGCCGGAGACCCTGCACAAGGGCATCCGCAGGCTGGAGTCGGGCACCTACGCGGTGGTGCGCCCCGGCGCCGAACCGCAGATCACCCGCTACTTCACCCCGCGCTTCACCGTGCGCCCGTTCACCCCCGGCTCCGAGCAGGCCCGCTACAACGAGATCGCCGCCGCGCTGGAGGACTCGGTCGCCAAGCACATGCGCGCGGACGTGACCGTCGGCTCGTTCCTGTCCGGCGGCATCGACTCCACCGCGGTCGCCGCGCTGGCCATGCGGCACAACCCGAACCTGATCACCTTCACCACCGGTTTCGAGCGCGAGGGCTACTCCGAGGTGGACGTGGCCGCCGAGAGCGCCGCGGCCATCGGCGCGCGCCACATCGTCAAGGTGGTCTCCCCCGCCGAGTTCGCCGCCGCCATCCCGGAGATCGTCTGGTACCTCGACGACCCGGTGGCCGACCCGGCGCTGGTGCCGCTGTACTTCGTGGCCAAGGAGGCCCGCAAGCACGTCAAGGTGGTGCTCTCCGGCGAGGGCGCCGACGAGCTGTTCGGTGGCTACACCATCTACCGGGAGCCGTTGTCGCTCAAGCCCTTCGAGTACCTGCCCAAGGGGCTGCGCAGGCTGGCGGGCAGGCTGAGTGAACGCATCCCGGACGGCACGAGGGGCAAGAGCCTGCTGCACCGCGGTTCGCTGACGCTCGAGGAGCGCTACTACGGCAACGCCCGCAGCTTCAGCGACGCCCAACTGCGCGCGGTGCTGCGCGAGTTCCGCCCGGAATGGACCCACCAGGACGTCACCGCCCCCATCTACGCGCAGTCGCGCGGCTGGGACCCGGTGGCGCGCATGCAGCATCTCGACCTGTTCACCTGGCTGCGCGGCGACATCCTGGTCAAGGCCGACAAGATGACCATGGCCAACTCGCTGGAGCTGCGCGTGCCGTTCCTGGACAACGAGGTGCGCCGGGTCGCCGAGCAGCTGCCCTACGACCAGAAGCTGACCAAGGAGACCACCAAGTACGCGCTGCGGCAGGCGCTGGAGGGCATCGTGCCCGCGCACGTGCTGCACCGCGCCAAGCTCGGTTTCCCGGTGCCGCTGCGGCACTGGCTGCGCGGCACCGAACTCTACGACTGGGCGCACGCCCAGATCGCCGACTCGCAGACCGACCACCTGCTGGACAAGGCCGCGATCACCTCGATGCTGGTCGAGCACCGCGAGGGCCGCTCCGACCACAGCAGGCGGCTGTGGACGCTGCTGGTGTTCATGGTCTGGCACGGCATCTTCGTCGAGGACCGGATCAAGCCGGAGATCCAGGAGCCGGTCTACCCGGTCACGCTCTGACGTTCCCGGAACAGGCGAAACCCCCGATCCGCAACGGATCGGGGGTTTTGTCGTACGGCGGTGATGCGCGCGGGTGCCGCGGCGGTCGACAGGACCGGCGCCGCGGCGCTCCCGGCGGGTCGCCGTGCCCTCAGCGGGTCGCCGGAGCCTGTCAGAGCAGCGGCTTGATCTCCGCCGCCGCCTCGGCGCCGTAGGCCTCGGTCAGGCGAGCGACCGCGTCGTCCTTGTTCAGCGACCATTCCTGGGTGCCGGTGGTCTCCAGCACGAGCACCGCCACCAGCGAGCCCAGCTGGGCCGCGCGCTCGAGGCTCAGCCCGGCGCTGTGGCCGGTCAGGAAGCCCGCCCGGAAGGCATCGCCCACGCCGGTGGGCTCCACCTTCTCGCGCTCGGGCACCACGCCGACGCGGATCTCGGTGCCGTCGGCGTCGACCACGAGCACGCCGTCGGGGCCGAGGGTGGTGACCCTGATGCCGACCCGCCGGGCCACCTCGGCCTCGCTCAGGCCGGTCTTCTGCAGCAGCAGCGCCCACTCGTACTTGTTGGTGAACAGGTAGGCGGCGCCGTCGATCAGGCGCACCGCCTGGTCGCCGTCGAGTCGGGCCAGCTGCTGGGAGGGATCGGCGGCGAACGGGATGCCCAGCTCGCGGCACTCCTCGGTGTGGCGCAGCATGGCCTCGGGGTCGTTGGCGCCGATGAGCACCAGATCAAGGCTGTGCTGCTCGGCCAGCTCGGCGATGGAGATATCGCGGGCCTCGCTCATCGCGCCCGGGTAGAACGAGGCGATCTGGGCCATGTCGTCGTCGGTGGTGCAGACGAAGCGGGCGGTGTGCGCACGGTCGGAGACGCGCACGGTCGAGCAGTCGACCCCGTGCTTCTCCAGCCAGGCGCGATACTCGGCGAAGTGGGGGGGCCCCCCCCCCCCGCCCCCCCGGGGGGGGGGGGGGGCGGCCCCACGGGGAAAGGAAAATGGGCCCGCCCCCCC
>NZ_JARWRU010001026.1 GCF_029867845.1 Nocardia farcinica
CCCGCCGGCCGGCGCGGTGGGGGGGGCGCCCCGGCCCGCCCCCCCCCGCGCCCCGGGCGGCCTATGCCCGGGGGCCGCTGTGCTGTTCGAGGGCCGGGTGTTCGAAAGCGGCCGTGCCGTCGCCGGACCTCAGACGGGCAGGCGGAAGCGCGCCGCCACCAGGGCGCCGACCTCGGCCATCGCCGCGCGGGCGCGGGCCACCGAGGCGGTCTGCATGGCGAAGCCGTGGCCGACCCCCGGATAGCGCAACTGCGCGGTCGGCACCCCCGCCTCCCGCAGACGGTCGCCGTAGGCCTCCACGCCGTCGCGGATCGGGTCGCCGTACCCGACGGCGATGACGGCGGGCGGCAGGTCGGCCAGCGAATCCGCCAGTGCGGGAACGCCGTAGGCGTCGTCGGTCGACGGGTCGTCGCCGAGATACAGGCTCTTCATCCAGTCGATGTCAGCGGCGGTGAGGAACGGCGAGTCGCCGAACTCCCGCATCGACGGGCGGTCGGCGCGCCGCTCCACGCCGGGATAGAACAACACCTGCTGAGCGATGGCAGGCCCGCCAGCGTCCCGGCCGCGCAAGGCGGTCGCGGCCGCGAGCCCGCCGCCCGCGCTGTCACCGCCGACGCCGATCGCGGTGGTGTCCACACCCCACCGCGCCGCCTGCTCGTGCACCCAGCACAGCGCCGCGTAGGCCTCGTCGTTGGCGACCGGATAGCGGTGCTCGGGCGCCAGCCGGTATGCCACGTTGAACACCACGGCCCCGGTCGCCTCGGCGACATCGCGGGCGAGCCGGTCGAAGGAGTCGAGCGAACCCATGATCATGCCGCCGCCGTGGAACCACACCAGGGCGGGCGCGTCCGTCGCCGGCGCCGCGTGCGGCCGATAGACGCGCAGCGGGATCGACCCGTGCGGGCCGTCGATCGCGGCTTCGCGCACGCTCGCCATCGCCGGGCCCGGTGGCCGGACGATCGACTCGAGCGCGCGCCTGGCCTCCTCGACGCCGCGGCGCGGTCCCGACCGGGTGCTCTCGATCCGTGCCACCAGCACGGCCACATCGGCATCCCAGGCGAATCGGTAGGGCGGATATCCGGTCGGTACGGTCACGGGGCTACTCCTCGGGGACAGCGGGATCGGGCGGGGGCTCGGCGCCCGTGCGCGTGGTGCGCAGCGTGATCCCGGCGCTCTCCTCACCGCCACGGCGGTGCTCGCGCATCAACCGCACGAGCCGCTCGTTGTCGTGCCGGGCGAGAGCGTCGATCATCTGGTCGTGTTCGGTCACCACCCTGGCTCGGGCGGCGGGGTCGTAGAGGTAGGCGGCGTGGTACGGCATGGCCAGCGTCCACAGCCGCCGTACCTCGGCGACCACCAGGTTCAACGGCGATCGTTCGAAGATCGCGAAATGGAAGGCCTTGTTGTGCATCCGCATGGCGGGCACATCGCCCCGCTCCGCGGCCTCGGCGACCCGCTGCCCGAGCTCGGTGACCTCGGCCAGCGCGGCCGCGGAGAACGCAGGCAGCGATCGGAGCAGCTCCGGCTCCAGCGCCGCGCGCATGAGGTAGATCTGGTCGAAATCGCTCTGGCGCAGCCGGGCCACGGTATAGCCCACGTTGTGCTCGTGGCTGACCAGCCCCTCGGCGGTGAGATGACGCAACGCCTCGCGGATGGGCAGCCTGCTCACGCCCAGCCGCTCGGCCATCAGCACCTGGCGGATCGGCTGGCCGGGCAGCAGTTCGCCCGAGGCGATCAGCCGTTCCAGCTCGGCCACGACCCGGCCGGTCGTGCGGCCGACATCGCGGGCGCTGTCGGCGGGCACGGGGCTTCGGGTTGGTTCGCTCACGGGTGTCCGAAGATACCAGCCGAGCGCAGCTCGCCGATCCGCCGCGCGCTGTAGCCCATCGCCGCCAGCACCGCCTCGGTGTCGGCGCCGTGCGGCACGGCGGGACGTGGTCGCCGGTGCGGGGAGCGGCTCAGCGAGATCGGGACACCGACGCCGCGATAGTCCTGATCGTCGAGGAACAGGCCGCGGTGGCGGGTCTGCGGGGCCTGGAGCGCCTCGTCGACGGTGTGCACCGGGCTGGCGGGCACCCCCGCACGCTCGAGTTGCCCGGCCAGCTCGGCCCGAGAGCTGCGCGCGATCCGCTCGGCCAGTATCGACACCAGCTGCTCGCGGTGGGCGTGGCGGTCGCCGTTGGTGCGGAAACGGGGGTCCTCGGCCAATTCGGGCACCCCGAGAGTGGTGACCAGCGCGCGGAACTGCCTGTTGTTGGCCGCGCTGACGAACAAGTCCCCGTCGGCGGCCCGGAACACCTGGTAGGGCACGACGGTGGGGTGGAAGTCGCCGGTGCGGCGTGGCACCTCGCCACCGACGATCCAGTTCGCGGCGTGCGGGTGCAACAGGGAGATCACCCCGTCCAGCAGGGTCGCGTCCACCAGCTGCCCGCGGCCGTCGCGGTGGGGCTAGAGCCGCGCCCGCCGGGTGGCGTTTTCCGCGAGGTGGGCGGTGGCGATGTCGACGATCGGCACCCCGCCCCCCCACCGGTCGGGCCCCAAACTCTTGTTGAGAGGAGGCGGGTGTGGAGATCTACCGTCCCCCGCTGGCCAACCCGTCCGTGAGCGGCTTGTATGCGGCGGCGAGGGTGATCGATGT
>NZ_JARWRU010001027.1 GCF_029867845.1 Nocardia farcinica
CCCCCCCCGCTTTGCCCCGCCGGGGGGCCGGCCCTCCAAACCCCAACCCCCCGGGCCGGCACCCGGGCGGGGTTTGTTGGGGCGCTGCTCGCGGATGCGCCGCGAAGGCGCACCCGCGTGGAGATCAGCCCTTGTGCGACTTGATCGCCTCGGTCAGCTGCGGGGCGACGTTGAACAGGTCGCCGACGATGCCGTAGTCCGCGATCTCGAAGATCGGGGCTTCCTCGTCCTTGTTGACCGCCACGATGGTCTTGGAGGTCTGCATGCCGGCGCGGTGCTGGATGGCGCCGGAGATGCCGAGGGCGATGTACAGCTGCGGGGAGACCGTCTTGCCGGTCTGACCGACCTGGAACTGGCCCGGGTAGTAGCCCGAGTCGACGGCGGCGCGGGAGGCGCCGACGGCCGCGCCGAGCGAGTCGGCCAGCGCCTCGACCACGGAGAAGTTGTCGGCGGAACCGACGCCGCGGCCACCGGAGACGACGATGCTCGCCTCGGTGAGCTCGGGACGGTCACCGGCGACGACCGGCTCGCGGGACAGGACCTTGACGACGCCCTCTTCCTGCGCGGGGACCTCGACGGTCACCTTCTCGCCCGCACCGGCCTGCGGCGCGGCCTCGATGGCGCCGGGGCGCACCGAGATGACCGGCACGTCGCCGTTGGCCTTGGCCTCGACGGTGAACGCGCCACCGAAGATCGAGTGCACGGCCGAGCCGTCGGCGTTGACGCCGATGACGTCGACGAGCAGGCCGGAGCCGATGCGCGCGGCGAGGCGGCCCGACACCTCCTTGCCCTCGGCGGAGGCGGCGACGATCACCGCGGCCGGGGAGACCGACTCGACCAGGCCGGCGAGCACGTCGACCTTGGGGGTGATCAGGTAGTTCTCCACGTCGTCGGACTCGGCGACGTAGATCTTCTCGGCGCCGGCGGCGGCCAGCGCGTCGGCGATCTTGTCGGCCTCGCCGGGCACGCCGAGCACGACGGCGGCGGGGGTGCCGAGGGTGCG
Organism: Nocardia farcinica; assembly: GCF_029867845.1. GTDB lineage: Bacteria > Actinomycetota > Actinomycetes > Mycobacteriales > Mycobacteriaceae > Nocardia > Nocardia farcinica_A. Next base: position 1,004 of record NZ_JARWRU010001027.1, read on the forward strand.
GGCGGCGGTGAGCAGTTCGGTGCTGACCTTCTTGATCGCACCATCGGCGTGCTCGACGAGCACGAGTACTTCAGCCATTGTGTTTCTCTCCTAGGAAGTCTTCAGTCCGAGGTGTCGTCCGCGTAGGGACTCCGATCAGATGATCTTCTGGCCGACCAGGTACTGAGCGATCTTGGTGCCGCCGTCGCCCTCGTCCACGACCTTCTCGCCCGCGGTGCGCGGCGGCTTCGGGGTCGAGGAGGTGACGGTGGTGCCCGCGTTCTCCACGCCGACGGTGGAGGGGTCGACGCCGAGGTCGGCGAGGGTGAAGACCTGAACTTCCTTCTTCTTGGCGGCCATGATGCCCTTGAAGGAGGGGAAGCGCGGCTCGTTGATCTTCTCGGTGACCGAGACGATCGCGGGCAGGGTGGCCTCCAGCTTGAAGACACCCTCGTCGGTCTCGCGCTCGCCGGTGATCTTGTCGCCGTCGACGGTCAGCTTGCGCAGGTGGGTCAGCTGCGGCAGGCCGAGGTACTCGGCGATGATCGCCGGGACCGCACCCGCGCGGCCGTCGGTGGCCTCGTTACCCGCGATGACGAGCTCGACGCCCTCGACCTGGCCGAGCGCGGACGCCAGCACCCACGCGGTCTGCACGGCGTCGGAGCCGTGGATGGCCGGGTCGTTGATGTGGATGGCCTTGTCGGCGCCCATCGACAGCGCCTTGCGGATGGCCTCGGTGGCGCGGTCGGGACCGGCGGCCAGCACGGTGACCTCGCCGCCCTGGGCCTCCTTGATCAGCAGCGCTTCCTCGACGGCGCGCTCGTTGATCTCGTCGAGGACGGCGTCGGCGGCCTCGCGGTCCAGGGTGTAGTCCCCGTCGGAGAGCTTGCGCTCGGACCACGTGTCGGGAACCTGCTTGATGAGTACGACGATGTTCGGCATCGGTGCTCGTCGACCTCCTGTTCTGGGGGCGGATGGGGGCGGCGCACGAACCAGGCCGTACGTCCACTCGGGTAGCTCGGCAGGTGACACTACCCTACGCTAAGTTACTCGTGGGTAACTTAGCTGTCGAGCCGCCACGAAGGCAGGTCCGGGCGCGCCGGGGATATACCCCTACCAGTAACGTCGACGAGATGAGCGAGGCTGCGATCCCTGCCGCAGTGGGCGACGACGAGGTCACCACCCGGCACCCGGACGACCGACCCGGCGACGACGCCGAGACCCTGCCGCTGACCGGCGAACGCACCGTGCCCGGCATCGCCGAGGAGAACTACTGGTTCCGCAGGCACGAGGTCGTCTACGCCCGGCTGCTCGCGCGGTGCGCGGGAAAGACCGTGCTGGAGGCCGGTTCCGGCGAGGGGTACGGGGCCGACATGATCGCCGGTGTCGCCGCGAAGGTGACCGGCGTGGACTACGACGACTCCGCGGTGGCGCACGTGCGCGCACGCTACCCGCGGGTGGAGATGATCCAGGGCAATCTGGCCGACCTGCCGCTGGCCGACGAGTCGGTCGACGTGGTGGTGAATTTCCAGGTCATCGAACATCTCTGGGATCAGGGCCAGTTCCTGCGCGAGTGCCTTCGAGTGCTTCGCCCCGGCGGCGAACTGCTGATCAGCACGCCCAACCGGATCACCTTCTCCCCCGGCCGCGACACCCCGCTCAACCCCTTCCACACCCGCGAGCTGAACGCGGCCGAGCTCGACGAGCTGCTGGTGGCGGCCGGTTTCCGGGTCGAGCTGATGACCGGTGTGCACCACGGCCCCGCCCTGCGCGCGCTGGACGCCAAGCACGGCGGCTCGTTCATCGACGCGCAGATCCAGCGCGCCCTGGCCGGTGAGCCCTGGCCCGCCGAGCTGACCGCCGACGTGGCCGCGGTGTCGGTCGACGACTTCGACATCCACCCCGAGGACATCGACGCCAGCCTGGACCTGGTGGCGATCGCGGTGAAGCCTGGGAAGTGAAAGCGGTGCGCGCACAACAGGTTCCCGGCCAGTTCACCCTGGTCCTGCACTCCCACCTGCCCTGGCTGGCCCACCACGGACGCTGGCCGGTCGGCGAGGAATGGCTCTACCAATCCTGGGCCGCCACCTACCTTCCCGTCGTCGAGGTGCTGAGAACCCTTGCCGCCGAGGGTCGTTCACACCTGCTGACGCTTGGCATCACACCGGTGCTCGCCGCCCAGCTCGACGACCCGCACTGCCTGGCGGGCATGCACCACTGGCTGGGCAACTGGCAGCTGCGCGCGGACGAGGCCGCCGCGGCGGGCAACGTGGCGCTCGGCCGCCACGAACACCGGCTCGCCGCCGCGGCGCTGCGCGAGTTCGAGCTGCACTGGCGCCACGGCGCCGCGCCGGTGTGGCGGCAGCTGGTCGACGCCGAGACCGTCGAACTGCTCGGCGGCCCGCTGGCGCATCCGTTCCAGCCGCTGCTCGACCCGCGTCTTCGCGCCTTCCAGCTGACCGAGGGCCTGGCCGACGCGCACCTGCGCTGGGGCACCAGGCCGGCAGGCATCTGGGCGCCGGAGTGCGGTTACACCCCCGGCATGGAGACCGGCTACGCCGACGCCGGTGTGACGCATTTCATGGTCGACGGCCCGGCGCTGCGCGGCGACAGCAGCCTCGGACGCCCCGTGCACGACTCCGACGTGGTGGCCTTCGGACGCGATCTGCACGTCAGCTATCGCGTCTGGTCGCCGAAATCCGGCTACCCCGGCCACGCCGCCTACCGTGATTTTCATCACTATGATCACGCGACCGGTCTCAAACCTTCTCGGGTGACCGGCAAGACCGTGGCCGGCCCGGACAAGGCGCCCTACGATCCCGAACTCGCCGCCGCCGCGGTCGTCCGCGATGTGGACGACTTCGTGACCACCGTGCGCGAGCGCCTGATCTCGGAGTCCGAGCGGATCGGCAGACCCGCGCTCGTCGTGGCCGCCTTCGACACCGAACTGTTCGGCCACTGGTGGCACGAGGGTCCGCAGTGGCTGGCCGAGGTGTTGCGCGCGCTGCCCGAGGCCGGGGTCACCGTCGGCACCCTCGCCGATGCCAGGGCCCGCGGTTACGTGGGCGAACCGTTCCCGCTGGCCGACTCCTCGTGGGGCTCGGGCAAGGACTGGCGGGTGTGGGCGGGCGAGCAGGTGCGCGATCTGGTCACCCTGAACGAGGAGATCGTCCGGCTGGCCCTGGACACCGTGGACAAGATGCGCGCGCACACCGCCGACGGCCCCGCGCTGCGCGACCCGGTGGCCGATCAGCTGCTGCGCGAGGCCGTCCTCACCGTCTCCAGCGACTGGGCGTTCATGGTGAGCAAGGACTCCGCGGCGGGCTACGCGCGCGACCGGGCGCACCAGCACGCGCACGCGGTCCGCGAGATCGCCGCCGCCGTCGGCGCCGGCCAGGTCGCCAAAGCACGCCAGTTGGCGGCAAGATGGGCCACGGCCGACGGCTTCTTCCCCGGACTGGACGCGCGCCGGCTGCCCGAGGTCGACGCGCCGGCCGCCGGGGCCGCGCCCCGCGCCCCGCGCACCGAGATCGCCGGTACGCCGGGCCGCGACTCGGAAGGACAGGCATGAAGATCCTGATGGTGTCCTGGGAGTACCCGCCCGTCGTGGTGGGTGGTCTCGGCAGGCACGTGCACCACCTCGCGGTCGAACTGGCCGCGGCCGGACACGAGGTGGTGGTGCTGGCCCGCAGACCCACCGGCACCGACGCCTCCACCCACCCCACCCACTCGTTCATCGAGGACGGCGTACTGGTGGTCGCGGTGGCCGAGGACCCGCCCGCCTTCGACTTCGGCGAGGACATGCTGGCCTGGACGCTGGCCATGGGGCACGCCATGGTGCGCGCGGGCATCGGCCTGCGCAAGCCGGGCATCGGCGAGGGCTGGACCCCGGACGTGGTGCACGCCCACGACTGGCTGGTCGCCCACCCGGCGATCGCGCTGGCCGAGTTCTACGACGTGCCGTTGGTGTCGACCATCCACGCCACCGAGGCGGGCAGGCACAGCGGCTGGGTCGCGGGCCGGGTCAACAAGCAGGTGCACTCGGTGGAGTGGTGGCTCGCCAACGAGTCCGACGCGCTGATCACCTGTTCGTCCTCCATGCAGGACGAGGTGGAGCGGTTGTACGGGGCCGAGCGGGTCACGGTGATCCGCAACGGCATCGACGTGGGCGCGTGGTCCTACCGGCCGCGCCCGCCGCGAAACGGCCCGCCGCGGCTGCTCTACGTGGGGCGGCTGGAGTACGAGAAGGGCGTGCAGGACGTGATCGCGGCGCTGCCGCGCATCCGCCGCGCCCATCCGGGCACCACACTGACCGTCGCGGGCATCGGCACCCAGTTCGAGTGGCTGCGCGAGCGCGCCAGGGTGCACCGGGTGGCGCGCGCGGTGAACTTCGCCGGCCAGCTCGACCACACCGAACTGCTGGGCTGGCTGCACGGCGCCGACGCGATCGTGCTGCCGAGCCGCTACGAGCCGTTCGGCATCGTCGCGCTGGAGGCCGCCGCCGCGGGCACCCCGCTGGTCACCTCCACCGCGGGCGGACTGGGCGAGGCCGTGATCGACGGCGTCACCGGCGCATCCTTCGCACCGGCCGACGTGGACGGGCTGGTGGAGGCCGTGGTGGCCACGCTCGACGACCCCGAGGCCGCCCAGCAGCGCGCGCTGGCCGCTCGCGAGCGGCTCACCGCCGACTTCTCCTGGGATGTGGTGGCCGCCGAGACCGCGCAGGTGTACTCCTCGGCCAAGCGCCGGGTGCGCAATCCGCTCGGCAGGCCGGTCATCCCGGAACGGCCGCTGCCGGAACGGGATCCGAACAACCCGATCTGAGCCACGCTCGGCTCAGCGGCCGGGCTGGAAGGCGAAGATCTCGCCGACCCGGGTGGCGACGACGACCTCGCCCTCGGGGCCGATCGAGGTGCCCGTGGTGGTGCCCTCGGCGTCGGGCAGCACGTCGGAGTCGACGGTGGCGCCGGTCTCGGTGTCGAAGGTGACCAGGTTCAGTCCGCCGCCGATGGCCACGGTGGTGTAGCCGATCCCGCCCCCGGCCTGGACCGGCAGCCCGCGCAGCGCGAGATCCTTGCGCTCCCAGGCGGTCTCGACCACGTCGCCGGTGTCGCGCAGGGCCATGAGGTAGCCCTCGTCGCCCGCGGGGATGATCAGGCCGTCGGCGGAGACCGAGAGCGCGCCCGCGGGGGTGAACGGCAGCTGCCTGACCCAGCGGGTACTGCCGTCCTCGGTGTTCAGCGCGATCAGGCGGCCGCTGTTGTCGCCGACGTAGACGGTCTGCGCGTCGGCCGACAGCGCGGGGCTGGTCGTGCTGCCGCCGGTGAGCACCTTCGCGCTCCACTCGCGGTGGATGCGCTCGTCGGCGTAGCGCAGCGCGGCCAGCTCGGCGGTGGCCTCGCCCGGCTGCCAGACGGTGACGAAGAACCGGCCGGTGGCGGTGTCGACGGCCGAGACGGTGGCGACCGGGCACTGCGGGCCGCCGGTGCCGCACTCGTCGAGGCCGTGCCCGGACGCCGGACGGACCAGGTCGGGGTTGGCCAGGAAGTCCGGCTCGCCGAGCAACTGGGTGGTGGGGACCACCCGCAGGCCGGTCTGACGCTCCAGCACGTCGATCTGACCGGACTGGGTGATGGTGAGCACGTGCGAGTCGCCGGTGAACTGCACCGAGACCGGGGTGCCCGCCACCGGGGTGCGCCAGCGCGGCTGGCCGAGCGCGTTGTAGGAGTTCACCGCGCCGTCGTCGCCGAAGTAGACGTTGGTGTGGCTGTCGACCAGTGTCGGCGAGCTCACCGCGTTGGGACCGAGGCGGTCGCAGAAGCGCTTGCGCCCGGTCGCCATCTGCAGCGACAGGATGGCGCAGCCGCTGCCGGTGCGGGTGGTGACGAACAGCTGACCGTCGGGTCCGAGCGTGACGGGGTGGGCGACCGGCCCGCCCACCGGGCGGGACCAGCTCAGGTTCATCTGGCGCGCACCGGTTTCCGGCCCCACGCCGGCGTTGCGGCCGTCGTGGTGGACGGCGGGCCAGCCCACACCGGAGCCGGCGGTGATGTCGTCGACATCGGTGCCACATCCGGTGAGCACGACCGAGCCGAGAGCGATCGATGCGATCAGCGCGCGTGTGGACTTCGGGATCTTCCGCGTGGATATCGCGCGCACCCAACCGGTTCGCACCTGCTGACTCCCCTTTCCGACGACGGCCGCACGCAAGACTAGCCGGTGACCGCCCGGCCCCGACGGCCCACGCCCGCCCGGCGGGTGTGAATCGCGCCCGTTTGGCCCTGCTCACCAGCGGGACCGCCGCGAACACTGATCTGACACCGCCCGGGTTCAGATATGCGCGATATGTGTTACTGTCCGGTACGCCCGCTGTGACCGCACTCATAGGCGCAGGTCACAGCAGGCGTCGGGAATCCGGCAACGGTGCCGGGTCGGTTGTTCGAGAGGGTTTCATGGACCAGCAGCAGGGGTCGAGACGCAGAGCGCGTCGCTGGGCGGGCCGGGCGCTCGCGGTAGCCGTCGCGGTGGCGAGCGTCGCCGCGGTCACCACGGCCGGGCCGCAGACCGCACCCGCGTCCGCGGTGAGCGAGTTCTACACGCCGCCCGCGCAGTTCCCCACCGAGCGCGGCGCGATCGTCAAGACCACGCCCATGCCGTTGTTCGTGTCCTTCCCGAACGAGAAGGGCTGGCCCGCCGAGGCCGAGCTGGTCATGTACACCAGCCGCCTGCAGGACGGCACCCCCACGGTGGTGACCGGCACCTACCTCGAGCCCGCCGGGCCGTGGCTGGGCGAGGGCGAGCGCCCCACCGTGGTCATCGCCCCCGGCACCTCGGGGCAGGGTGACCAGTGCGCGATGTCGGTGGCCTTCTCCACCGGCCTCGCCGCCTTCACCGAGCCCGCGCTCGGTTTCTCGGCCAACCAGGAGCTGCCGTCCTCGACGGTCTGGAGCAGGCTCGGCGCGCGGGTGCTGGTGACCGACTACATCGGCCTCGGGACCCCCGGCGTGCACACCTACGCCAACCGTTTCGAACAGGCCAACGCCGTGCTCGACGCGGCCAGGGCGGCCAACGCGCTGGCCGGGGTGGGACCGCAGACCCCGCTGGTGCTGTGGGGCTACTCCCAGGGCGGCGGCGCGGTGGCCTCGGCCGCGGAGATGCAGCCGCAGTACGCGCCCGAGCTGAACCTCAAGGGCACCTGGGCGGGCGGCCCGGTGGCCGATCTGGCCGTGATCCAGGAGACCATCGACGGCGCGCTGATCGGCGGCGCCATCGGCTACGCCATCAATGCCCTGCTGGCCCGCTATCCCGAGCTGTACGCCGCGGTGGACCGGGTCACCAGCCCGGCCGGACGCGAGATGCTGGCCACCCTCAGCGACACCTGCGTCGGCGACCTCATCACCAAATACCCCTTCCTGCGCACCGACTCGCTGACCGTCGACGGCCGTTCGCTGACCGAGCACATGGCCGCCATCCCCGAGGCCGAGCCCGCCCTGAACGAACAGCGCGTCGGCAGCCTGGTGCCCGCAACGCCGGTGTTCATCACCAGCGGCCGCAACGACGACACCGTGCCCTACAGCCAGGCCCGCACGCTGGCGCAGACCTGGTGCGACAAGGGCGCGACGGTGAAGTTCCGCACCAACGAGCTGCCGCCGATCCTGCCGGGCGCCACCATTCCCGGTCACTTCGGCCCGGAGATCATCGACGGCTTCGGCCCGGACAACGCGGTCACCTACCTGCTCGACCGGCTGGCGGACCGGCCGATCTCCGGGTGCACCATCGACTGAGCCCGCCCGCCGGGCGCGCCCGTCCGGCCCGGGTCCGCACCGGCCCCGTCGTCATCCCCGGGTCCGCCCGCGCGGTGTGAGCACACGAAAGTACGCTGTTCACCCGAACGGACGGTCCCGGCGACGGCGGGGCCGGAGCACATTCCACGACAGGAGTAGGTACGTGACGAGCATGTGGGGCGCACCGTTGCGCTCGCGCTGGCGCGGGTCGCGGCGTCGGGATCCCGAGCAGGCGCGTTTTCTGACGATGGCCTCGCTGCGCTGGGTCGTCGCCAATCGCGCATACACGCCCTGGTACCTGGTGCGTTACTACCGCCTGTTCAAGTTCAAGCTGGCCAACCCGCACGTGGTGCTGCGCGGGATGGTCTTCCTCGGCAAGAACGTCGAGATCCACGCGACCCCGGAGTTCGGGCGCCTGGAGATCGGCCGCTGGGTGCACATCGGCGACGGCAACGCCATCCGCTGCCACGAGGGCTCACTGCGCATCGGCGACAAGGTGGTCTTCGGTAAGGACAACGTCGTCAACACCTATCTCGACATCGAGATCGGCGAGTCGACGCTGGTCGCCGACTGGTGCTACATCTGCGACTTCGACCACAAGATGGACGACATCACCCTGCCCATCAAGGACCAGGGCATCGTCAAGAGCCCGGTGCGCATCGGCCCGGACACCTGGATCGCGGCCAAGGTCACCGTGCTGCGCGACACCAGGGTCGGCCGCGGCTGCGTGCTCGGCGCGCACGCCGTGGTCAAGGGCGAGATCCCCGACTACTCGATCGCCGTCGGCGCGCCCGCCAAGGTGGTCAAGAACCGCAAGGCCACCTGGGAGGCGGGCGCCGAGGCGCGCGCGGCCTACCTGGCGGCGCTCGAGGACATCGAACGCAAGAAGAACGGCGTCTCGACCTCCTGACCGCATGTCGGTGCCGCGGCGTAGGGTCGCCTCATGCGGAGCTACGCGGCGCTGTTGCGCGGGATCATGCCCACCAACCCGAACATGCGCAACGAGAAACTGCGCGGGGTGTTCACCGATCTCGGCTTCGAGCAGGTGGCCTCGGTGCTCACCAGCGGCAATATCGTCTTCCGCGCCCCCGAGGCCGACGAGGCCGAACTGGAGGACCGCATCCAGCGGGGGCTGCGGGAGCAGCTGGGTATCGCGGGCGGCACGCTGGTGCGCGATCACCAGTGCCTGCGCGATCTGCTCGACCGCGACCCCTTCGAGGGCCTGGTGCACGAGCGCGGCTCCTATCTCACCGTCACCTTCTTCAAGCGCCCCGTCGCCGACCCGGAACCGGTGATCGCCGACGCCCCGCTGACCAGGGTGATCGGCTACGACGAGCCGAGCAGGGCACTGCTGACGGTGATCGACAACAGCACCCAGAAGACGCCGGATTTCATGGCGCGGCTGGACAGGTCGTACGGCAAGGACATCACCACCCGCACCTGGCTGACCGTGCAGAAAGTGGTCAAGAAGATGGAGTCGTGACCGGCGCGTGCGCCGTGCACAGGAAAACCGTCGCGGCGCGGCCGATCCGGGTGATCACCAGCGAATAAGGTTCGGCGCCGCGAAGTTTCAGCTTCCTGCGCAGCGCGTCGGGGTCGACGTCGACGCCGCGGACCAGAATCTCCAGCGCGCCGCAGTCACGGCGGGCCAGTTCCTGGCGCAAGGTCTTCTCCCGCAACTCCATCCGGTCCTGGACGCGGAATCCGCGCACGCCGGGCGGCAGGCTGTTGCCGGTGAGGTAGGCGATGTGCGGGTCCAGTTGCCACAGGCCGTGTTTCGCCGCGTAGTGCCGGACCAGGCCGGCGCGGACGATCGCGCCGTCCGGGTCGACGATCCACTCCCCCGGTTCCCGCTCCGGGATGTCGTCGGGGTCGGCGTCGGTGAGCGTGCAGGCCGCTCCCGTGCTCGACAGGACGGCGGCGCGGCGGCGCACGCCCGGCTCGGCCAGTCCGGGTGACCACAGGCAGGCCTCCCGCACCGCGCCGTCGAGGGAGACGACCTCGATCTCACCCGGCCAGGCCAGCGCGTCGAAATCCAGTCCGGGCGCGCATTTCACGACCAGGTCGCGGTGCGCGTAGGCCGCCAGCAGGTCGGGCAGCGGTGGTTGCAGGGCGGCCGGATCGTGGGTGCGGCGGCCGCCCGCGCGGCGGCCGGGGTCGGCCACGACCACCGTGTCCTCGGTGACGGGGGTCAGGGCGTCCGCCCTCGCCAGCACGACGGCGCCCGCCACCCCGGCGTCGGGGCCCGCGGCGGACGAACGGGCGATCGGCTGCCAGGAGGCACCGAGATTGTGCGCGGCCATGGCCAGGCGCACGGGGTCGAGGTCGCTGCCCACGACCTGCGGACAGGTGCGGGCCAGTTCGACGAGTTCGGCGCCGATGGAGCAGGTCACGTCGTGGACGGCGCGACCGGCCAGCCGCCGCGCCCTGCGGCGGGCGACGGCGGTGGGGGTGGCCTGCTGCACCGCGTCGTCGGTGAGCAGCCAGTGATCCGCGTCGTCGAGCTTGGCCGCCGCGCGGCGCCGCAGCCGCACGGTTTCCACCAATGCGGGTGCGGCCTCACCGTGCTCGCGGCGGACGCGGTCGAGATCGCGCAGCAGGGTGGCCGGGGTCAGCTCGAGCCGCGCCACCTCGGCGAGCGCGGCGCGTCCGGCCGCGCTCGCGAGGTAGTCGACATCCGCGCGGCCGAAGCCGTATCCCACTGCGCTGTCGTCCCGTGCCGGTTCGCGCTCAGGCGGTGGGCTTCACGCCGGTGATCATGGCGTTGTAGAAGAACTGCCTCGGCACGAACTTGCGCATGACGTTCTCGTCGAGCCAGCTCAGCCGCAGCCACGCCTTGTACATGGCCAGGCGGTAGCCGAGGGTGAGCTTCTCGTCGGGCACGGCGGCCTCGAAGGTGCGCACCGGCCAGCCCCACAGGGCCGCGGCGAACTCCTCGGTGGTGGCCTTCACGCCGACCGCGCCGGCCGAACGGGCCATGGCCTCGAGGTCGGCGGGATCGAAGGTGTGCAGGTCGACGACGGCCTCGAGCGCGGCGGCGCGGGAGGACTCGTCCAGTTCGGACTGCGGGCGCCGCCAGCCGGACAGCGCGGGCAGCTTGGTGACGGTGGTCGTCGCCTTCCAGGTGATGCGGCCCAGCCAGCGGGCGTAGAAGTTGCCGACGGTGGTCGGCTCGCCGGCGAACACGAAGCGCCCGCCCGGCTTGAGCACACGCAGGCACTCGCGCAGGGCCTGCTCGACGTCGGGGATGTGGTGCAGCACGGCGTGGCCGACCACGAGGTCGAAGGTGTTGTCCTCGTACGGGATGGTCTCGGCGTCGGCGACGCGGCCGTCCACGTCGAGGCCGAGGTTCTCGGCGTTGCGCAGGGCCACCTTGACCATGCCGGGCGAGAGGTCGGTGACCGAACCGGTCTTGGCGACCCCGCCCTGCATGAGGTTCAACAGGAAGAAGCCGGTGCCGCAGCCGAGCTCGAGCGCGCGCTCGTAGGGCAGCGGAGCCGGGCCGACCGCGGCGTCGAACCGGCCTCGGGCGTATTCGATGCAGCGCTCGTCGTAGGAGATGGACCACTTGTCGTCATAGGTCTCGGCTTCCCAGTCGTGGTAGAGCACCTGGGCGAGCTTCGTATCCTTGAACGCCGCTTCCACCTCCGCCTCGGTGGCGTGGGGGTTGGGCGCGGGGTCGTCGGGACGTACCGTCATGGTCGCCAAGCCTAACCTGATCATCCCGGTGTGTCGGTGCGCGGGCCGCCCATTCGGACATCCGACCGACTCGACCCGGAATTGACACCCGTTACAGATGAGCGAACGGGGCTACCCGCGAGTAGCTCACGGGCAGCTCACCACGGTCCCGGGCGGTGCGGGGGGCGAGGGGCGGACACGAACCCGCCGCCCGGCGACGGCGCGCGGCACACCGTCTGCCGTCACGCCCACGCCGCTCAGCGGCCGGTGAAGACCGCCGAGCCCGGCCCGTCGGCCAGATAGGAGGCGGTGCCGATCCGGGCGTCCTCGGTGTCGAACAGCCCGGCCCATTCGGTGCGCGCCCGATCGAGCCCGTGCGGTCCCGCCTCGAAGACCGCCTTGGCCGCCGCCAGCGCCCGCGCGGGACCGCCGTGGAACTGCCCGGCCCAGCGCCGGGCCGCGGCGAACACGTCGTCGGGGGCGGCCACCTCGTCGCCCCGGCCGCGCCGACGCGCCGCGGCCGGAGCGGCGGCGAAGGACCCGGCGGTCTCGGCGTTGATACTCAACCGCGACGAGCGGGTGTTCTGCGCCGGTGACGACATGACCCAGCCGGCCGCGATGGAACCCGCCCGCGCCGCCGCGCTTGCGGCCGATCTCCAGGCCGCCCTCGGCTGCCTGGCGCGCGTTCCGCAGCCGACCGTGGCGGCCATCGCCGGCTACGGCCTCGGGGCGGGCCTGGAGTTGGCGC